>CAJAFD010000373.1 GCA_903938935.1 uncultured Opitutia bacterium | reverse complement strand
TCCGCGCCTTCCTCCGGCGGCAAATCCAACACCAGCATCCCATCGACGCCCGCCGCCTTGGCGGCCTTCACGTACGCCTCAATGCCATTCGAAAAAACGAGATTGTAATACGTATAAAAAACCACGGGCACCTCGCTGAATTCCCGGATTTTTTTCACAAACTCAAACACCCGCGCCGCCGTCATCCCGCCCTCAAGGGCGCGCTGCGCTGCCAGTTGATTCGTCAAGCCATCGGCCAACGGATCAGAAAAAGGCACGCCCAACTCCAATACATCGACCCCATTTTCCAACAAGGCCCGACACGCGGCCAACGACGTATTAAAATCCGGATCACCCGCGCACAGATACGCGACAAACGCCGCGCGGTTTTGCTCTCGGGCACGGGAAAAAGCTTGGGCGAGACGGGACATGTGACCCCCATCGCCGCAAAATCCCGCCGACGGAGCAAAGCGAAAGTTCATCATCAGGAAAGATCACCTCTCACGATCATTTCAACTCCACCTCGACCAAGACCGGCCGGTGATCCGAAAGCAATGACTTCACCACTTTGCAATGAATCGGACGACAACCCGCTGGTAAAAAAACAAAATCCAACGCACGGCGCGGCAGCATCGAGGGAAACGTGGGCGTCAAAACAGGCTGCAACACATAGTCACCGTAATCCGCTAAATGACTCTGCAACGAAGCCGTCGCGTCATCCCCCGTGACCGGCGTATTGAAGTCGCCACAGATGATCGGCTGCACCGCCCAATCGTGGCGGCGCAAACGATGTTGATCACGTAACCAAGCAAGTAACCGATCAATCTGCCGCAGACGTTGCCCACGCGAACCATAATGCAGGTGAAGATTCACGATCGGCACCCGCCGCCCATGGAATTCAATTTCCCCAAAAAGAAACCCCTTCTCCCCAAGCGAACCACGACCAAAAACCACCGTCTGTTCATGCGAGATCACATGCTGGGAAAGCAGCGCATTGCCATAACTCAGGTTCAACAAACCCGTCCGGCGATTGTTGATCCCAAACCTCGCATGAGCAAAGCCCCCATGCACCCGCAGATAATCGAGATGATCAAAATTACCCGCCCAACGCGAACACTCGTCCACTTCCTGCAACGCGACAATATCAGGCTCCAGCCGTCGCAACAGCGTAGAGATTTTACGCAAATTGAGGCGCAACTTGCGCGCCGAGGTCAGGCCTTGAATGGGATTCAGGCCCCGCCCGTGCGCGATGTTAAACGTAAGTAGGCGCAGTCGCAGCATGGGAACGATCAAAGTCTACGCCACGCCCCGTGCTAAGCAAGCGGACGAGCGACCCAGCGTGAATTTAGGCGGAAAAATGGCGCACCACTTATTAACTCTGCCGGAGATATTTTACGACAGCTTCGATCCGGCTGCGCACGTGGAGTTTTAGATAAATATGGTTCACATGTGTGCGCACTGTTTCCAAGCCGATGCCGAGTTGCTCCCCGACTTCTTTTAGGACTAGGCCCTTCACGAGCAAATCGAGCACCTCTAGCTCTCGGGGCGAAAGTTGCTCCGCCTCGGCTGCAGGCTTCTCGCTGCGGTGAAAAAATTGCACGACTTGGCGTGCGATATGCGCCGACATCGGGGCGCCGCCGTGGCGCACATCATGGAGCGCATCTAAGAGTTTTTCAGCCGCATCACGTTTCACGAGATAGCCGTTGGCACCGGCCTTAAGCGCGCGGAAAATGCTGTCGTCATCCTCGTAGACCGTGAGCATGAGCACGAGCAAGCGCGGCAACTGGGCCTTCAGCCGCACCACGCATTCGATGCCGTTCATCTTGGGTAAATTGATGTCCATCACAACGAGGTGTGGCTGCAGCCCGTGAATTTCCCGCAGTACATCCTCCGCAGAACGGAATGTTCCGAGTAACCGCAGGCGTTCGTCCGACCGGATAAGTGCTGCCAGATTTTCCCGCACCGCGCGGTCGTCTTCTACAATCACTACGCCAACTCTCATACACGCTCCTCCTTCGCCGGTAGTTGCACATAAAGACGAACCTGCGT
>CAJAFD010000372.1 GCA_903938935.1 uncultured Opitutia bacterium | reverse complement strand
GTGTCGGAGATGTAATTTATGGTAGCGCGTGTGAGGTCGGTGTCGGTGAAACGGCCCCCGTTGATAGACCAAAGGTACGTGGCGTTGTTTAAGTTTGCCGCGCCCCCGCCACCACCCCCGCCGGGGTTGGGGATGACGACGGCCGCGGAGGATTCATCCCCGGCCAGAACGGCCACCGGCGCCACGATCCGTGGGTCGGTCGCCGTGGGTACATTTCCGCCGCCGCCCCCGCCGCCGCCCGCGCCACCTCCGCCTGTCGCCGGTAGGGTGATGGTGGTGCCATTGGGCAAGGTCACGGTGCCGTTGGCGTTGATTCTCGCCGTGGCGCCGTTGGGCAGGGTGACCGTGCCGTCGTTATTGATCACTACGCGACCGACGCCGGGGACGTTAACCGCATTGCCGCCCGCTTGGGCGTGGAGCGTGAAACTGAGAAGGGGCAACACAAGACAAAGCCCCAGCAGGCGTACGAAATAGGAGATTTTCATAGTGCGTAAGGCCAATTGCTGAGACGTAGCCATCCGTAACAGGTTACTCACAAATTACGGGAATCGTCGTAGGCTCAAAAACTACGATTAAGCCAAGCTGCGAGATCGGAGTCGTCGAGGAGATTTTGCCCGAATTGGTAGTCGGGCGCGAGCAGTTGGGCGTAGCTGACGTCGGCGAAGCGGCGGCAATGCAGGAGAATGCGGGCGCGTTGACCGGGGGCGCGCACGAGGCGGCCGAGGGCTTGGTTAACTTTGGCCATGCCGGGAATCTGGTAGACGCGGCGAAACGCGGCCTCGCGCCCGAGATCGGCGTATTCCGCGAGCCGGGCGCGCTGGATGGCGTTAACCTCGGGCAGCGCGGGACCGACAACCATCGCGTGGCTCACGCGGCCGCCGAGCAGATCGATGCTTTCGGCGAAACTGGAGCCGAGGACTAGAAAGAGCGCATCGGTGAGTGCGAGGGATTCTTCGACCCAGGCGGTCTGAGCGGCGAGGTCGGTGAGGCGAGGTTGGAGCGCGACGCGGAGGCCGGGATGCGAGCGGGCGAGTTCGCGCGAGAGCGTTTCGGCGTAGGCGTAACTGGGAAAGAAAACGGCCACGCACCGTGCTTCGGCTGCGGTATGCAGCGCGGCGATGGTGGCGGCGGTCGTGCCGTGATGGCGGGTGCGCTCACGGAAAGACGTGTCGACGCGCAGGTCGTACGCGAGGTCGTAGGCTCCGGCGCGCCAAGGCGTGTGCGCGGTGAGGGAGACGATCGGGGGCGGTTCATGCGGCGTAGTCGATAACCCGATCGCATCGGCAAACGCATCGGTCGGACTCAAGGTAGCGCTGGCGAGGACGATGCCGCCATAAGCACGGAGCGTTTCGCCGAGGGCGTCGGCGGCGTCGAGGCACGTGAAGGAAAGTTCGGCGGGGCGGGGCGACCACACGAGTTTACGCAGCAGCGGATTGGCGAGCCAATCGGACAGGGTCGGCGTGGCCCAAAGCAGTTCGGCGAAATGGGGGCCGAGGGCGGCGGAATCAATCGGCTCTTGGGTGAGCGTCGAGGCGAGGGTCGCGAGGGTATCGGCGACGTCAGCCTCGAGGGCGGGATCAAGGACATCGGCGGCGGGGAGCGCGGAAAGGAGCAGCGTCCAACTTTCCCAAGCGCGCAGAAGATTTTTCGAGGCGCGGAGGTGATCGAGTTCGGTGAGTAGCGCGCGGGCGTCGGCGGCGTTGACGTGATGCGAATACGCATCGGCGACGCGGGTCGGGAGGTTGTGCGCTTCGTCGACCAAGAGCAGCGTACGCGCGGGATCGAAGCCGGGTTGATTATAAAACAACGTGCGGTTGGAGGGCGCGAAGACGTAGTTGTAATCGCCGATCCAGACGTCGTTGAAGGCGAGGGCGGCGCGCGTGATCTCGTAGGGACAGATGCGCGCGGCTTGGCCAGCAGCGCGGAGCGTGGGGAGATCGCGGGCTTGGTTTTCTAAAAGATAAAAACGCGCGAGGCCGCTCGTGGACCAACGCGTTTCGAGGTCGGCCAAATACGCGCACGAATCGCGATGGCAGTGAAAGGTGTGATTGACGCAGTGTTCGGATTTATTGCGCACGTGCCAGATGGCGACGGGCGTGGTGGCCGCAGGGTTCGTGAGCGCGGCGGTAGGAGTTGTCTGCGCGGAGGGCGCGACCATGGGCGTCATCGCGGCGAGCGTGCGCACGACTTGGAGTTGGCCCGTGGATTTGCTCGTGAGATAAAGAATGCGGTCGAAGTGCCCGGTGCGGAGTTGGCCCAGGGCGAACTCGAGGAGGACGCCGGTTTTACCGAAACCAGTCGGGGCTTCGAAGAGGATCGCGGGGTGGCGCTCGAAGGCGGCGGTGAGTTCGGCGGCGGTGGTTTCTTGGCCGGGACGCGGCGTGGTGAAGGCGGGACGGTAATGGAGTTGGCGGAGCCGCGCGCGGGCGCGGAGGCGGAGGTCGAGAAATTCGGTGAGCCGCTCGAGTTGAACGCGGACGAGATTTTCGTCGGCAGGATTGAGCGCGAGAGTTTGCGCGAGGCCGGAACCGGTTTCGACGAAGATGAGTTGGGCGCTCAGGGTGGCGCGGGCCGAGTCGAGGGCGCCGAGCCGGGCGAGCGCGACGTAGGTGGCGAGTTGGGCGAAATACGACGGGTAATCGCGCCGTAGCTCCGTTTCATCGGCGGGCAACGGGCGGGTGACGGTCTTAATCTCACGTAGGGTCAGCGCCGGAGTTTGACGGAGGAGTTGGTCGATGCGGCCATTGAGGGTAATCGTCCAGCCACGATGAAAAATGCGGCCCTCGATGGTGATTTCAAATTCGGCGGATGAACCGTGTTCGGCGGTAGCTTGGGTGCGGAGCTGTTGGTGCCAGTAGGTGCCGAGTTGAGCGCGCCAGAGGCCTTGGGGGCCACCGGCATTATCGCGCGGGCCGAGGGTAAAATCGGAAAACTCGCCGACGCTCAGGCGAGCGGTGCGGGCGTCGAGGGAGTATTCCATGATGGTGGCGAGGGAAACAGCGCGGGTTTAATCGAGCAGGATTTCCGTGTGGCTGCGCAGATAATTTTCTAAGTGGCGCGTGAGACGGGTGCAGGCTTCGAGCGGCGTAGTTTGGTTGGCGAGGGGTTGATTGAGGAGCTCGATCGCGAGCGGCCGGTCGGTAGCCGAGAGCGTGGGAAACCAATGTTGTTTGATCGGGTAGCCCTCATCGCGAGCGAAACAGTAGATGCTTTTGAAATAAACAATCTCCGCGCAGGCCTCGGAGCTGAACGCGGCCAGTGCGGTGCGGAGCAGCGTCGCGACGGCGGCGCGGCTGTCTTCGTGCACGGGATTGCGCGCGATCAAGCTCGTAAACGTGCTTGCGAGACTAAGTGCGGTATAACTGCGCCCGATGCCCGCGTGACGAGCCAGAAGGCGCACTTCCTTGATGAACCACGTTGAGCCTTGGTTGGAAGATTCGAGCGAGAGCGCGACTTCGTCGAAGAGATCGAGCGCGAGGTGATTGGACGCGTTTTTTTTGGGCAGACGTTGCAACGCGAGCAGGTTCCCGTGTTCGCCGGAAAACAGCGTGAACGTCTGAAACGCATCGGCGGGCGGACGCTTCGAAAGGACGAAGGCGTCGGTTTGGAGGAGACGGCCGGACATGGGCGTGGGCCCGCGCGCGGCGGAGGGGCCGCGGCGTGGGTGAAATTAGCGCGACAGATCCGCGGCTTTGACCTGCGGCCAAGGCGGTACCACCGCGCCACCGGAGATCACCATTTTCATGCCTTCGCCGACGCTCATTTCGAGCTCGGTCACCTCGCGACGTGGGAGTAGTAACAAAAATCCGCTGGTGGGATTCGGCGACGTGGGGACAAAAACGGTCCAAACTTCTTCTGCGGTTTTAGCCTGCGCTTCGCCTTGGGTTTTGCTGGTGAGAAAACCGATCGCCCACACGCCGGGACGCGGAAATTGCACGAGCACGACTTGGTTGAAGAGGTTGCGGTTTTGCGTGCCGAAGGTATCGACGATTTGTTTGACGGTGTTGTAGACGGCGCTGACGCCCGGAATGCTGAGCATGAAGCGCTCGCCAATGGAGACGAAGTATTTGCCGAAAACGTAGCGCGAGACGTAACCGAGACCGGTGACGAGGATGATCACCAGCAGCGTGGCGAGGATGTCCCACAGAATCGTGAGGCTGGGGCGGTCGCGAAACGTTTCCGGTACGAAGAAAAAGAACATCGGCCGAAAGGTGCCGCCGACGAAATTAATGATGTTGGTGAAGGCCCAGACGGTGACGATCAGCGGCGCGAGGAGCAGCGCGCCTGAGATAAAGGCGTTGCGCAACGTGACGAATCGGGACTGCGGAGCGAGGTGGGGAGAGCTGTTCGTTGCGGTCATAACGGTAAGGAATTTTAGCGACGCAGGGCGAAGCCGGGAGAGATTTTATGATGAGTTAAAATTTTCAACGCGCGGGCTTCGGCGCGACGCATGATGCGTTTTTTCGCGGGTTGGAGGTCGTCGTAGCCAGCGAGGTGGAGCCAGCCGTGTACGACGTAGAGGAGAAGTTCAGTGGCGAAGTCGTGGCCGTTTTGTTTGGCGTAGGTTTGGGCGGTGTCCACGGAGACGCAGATTTCGCCGGCGACGCCGTGGGCGGGATCGCCCTCGAAGGTGATGACATCGGTCGTCGTCGGATCGGCGAGGAAATCAGCGTGGAGTTGGGCGAGCGCGAGATCGTCGAGAAAGACGATGGAAAGTTCGCCGGCCGGAACGCCGCCGAGAAACTCCGCGGCGTGCGCGTCGAGGGTGGCGATGACGCGTTTGAGGTGAGCGCGCGTGAAGCGCAGGCGTGGGTAACGATTGGAAATCGCAGTTTCGCGGCTGAGAGGGGCGGGCGGCATCGGTCAGGCTTTGGCGGCGGCGAGCGCGGCGGATTCGGTCCCCGCGGCCGGATACGCGACGCGGGCGTGGAGCATGTTGAGCAACGTGAATTGAAAACTGTTTTTGATACGGGCGATGTCTTCGAAGGTGAGCGGGGCTTCGTCGAGTTGTTTGTCGGCGATGCGATCCAGGACGATTTTGTCGATGAGGGCGGTGAGTTGCGCGGCGTCGGCGGCGCGGAGGGAACGCGAGGCCGCTTCGACGCCATCGGCGAGGGCGATGACGGCACTTTCTTTGAATTGGGGTCGCGGGCCGTCGTAGCGGAAAGGTGCGTCGGAGATCGATGGAGCTTCGGTTTGAAGCGGGCTTTGAGGCGCGGGCGAGAGCGGCAACGGTGAGCGGGAGTGGCTACGCGCTTGTTCGTAAAAATAGCGGACGAGGGTGGTGCCGTGGTGTTGGCGGATGACATCGATCACGGCGCGGGGGAGGCTGTGGCGGACGGCAAGTTCGACGCCGTCGGTGACGTGGCGCTTGATGATTTGGGCCGATTCAACCGGGTCGTGTTCGTCGTGGGGGTTGTGGCGGTCGCGTTGGTTTTCGGTGAAGTACGAAGGGTGCGCGGTCTTGCCGATGTCGTGAAAGAGGGCACAGACGCGGGCGAGCAGCGGATTGGCGCCGATGGCGTTTGAGGCGTTTTCGGCGAGTTGAGCGACGACGAGTGAGTGGTGGTAAGTGCCGGGCGCCTCGAGCTGCATGCGTCGCAGCAAGGGGTGGTTGTAATCAGTGAGTTCGAGCAGCGTGATGTCGGTGGTGCGCTTAAAAAGAGACTCGAGCACGGGAAGGAGCCCGACGACCGCGACGCCGGTGAACAGACCGGTTACAACACCCGCAGCCATCTGACGGGCGAGGGTGTCGAGGGGCGTTTGGTCAGCGAAGGCTATCAACGCCGCGAAGACCGCGACGGTGAGTCCCCCAGCGGCCGCCGAGCGTACGACGCGGCCGCGCCGGCGCGCATCGCGGCAGAAGAAAATGGCGACGAGTGAAGCGAGAAAAGTGAGAACGAGCAGATCGAGGCGGTTGCCGTAGATCACGCCGGTGAAAATTGAGATGAGCAGCGCCATGAAGATGGCGGAGCCGGCGTCGATCAGGATCGCGACGATGAGCGGGGCGAAGGCGGTGGGGGCGACGTACGGGAGCGTCGAGGCCCAGGAGCCGTCTCGGACAAAAAATTCGGCGCCGCCTAGGGTGTAGACGAGGCGGACGAGGCCGAGATTGAGGATGACGACGAGGGCGAGGAGGCCGAGGCGGACGTTGCTACGCAGCGTTTCGGCGTCCTCGATGCGGATGTAAATGATCGAGGCGAGAACCATCGCGAGCACGAGAAGCACGCGGCCAAAAAGCGCGAGGCCTTCGTTGAGCTCAGTGTCGGCGTGTTCGACGAGGTAGCGCCGATGAGCGTCGAACATCTCGTATTGGCTGGGGGAAACACGTTCGCCGGCTTCGATGATTGTCTGGCCGCGCGCGACGCTCACGCTGACGGGTTGCACGGCACGAACAGCTTCGGCTTCGCGCTGCTGGGTGGCGGCGCGGTCGAAGACGACGTTGGCCGTCACGCCGTTGCGGAAAAAGCGAAAGAGGGCTTGGGCTGAGGGGCGTGGCACGCCGTCGGTCGCGAGGCTCACGCGTAAAATCGTGAGCGCTTCTTCGAGCGAGTGGACGGGGCGCGGTGCGGGGGCGCTACCGGGCGTGGATATTTGAAAAACAGTGACGCCGCCCAACGCGTTGGTGCCGAGCGCGGCGTCGTGCACGCCCTCGGCGTAGAGTTCGCGCAGGACATTGAGGCCGGTCTCGAAAATCGCGGCGCGAGTTTTGGCGTCGCCGGCGGCGAGGAGGGCGGCGACGTCTTCGGCGGTCGTGGTGTAAGTGCCGCGGGCGTTGAAATCAGCGGAGATTTGGGCGAGTTCGGCGCGGGGCCGGTTCAGCGGCGTAGGGCCGGCGGGATGCGTGAGTTCATACTTCGCAAGTCGCACGAGGAGGTCGCGCGCGGCCGCGTCAAAGGTGCCAAGGGCTTCGAAATCGAGTCGATAAATAGGCGGCACGCGGTCGAGAAATTGTTCACGCGCGGTGCGGGTTTTCTCCTCGCTGACGTACGTGAAAGGCGCGGCGGCGATGACGCGAACGGTGGCCGTCTGCCCGGGTTGCACCGGGAGACGGAGCGATGTCATGCCGGCGGAACTGATGAGTACGATGGCCGCGACGGTGACGATAAAGATCAGGGCTGCGACCAACCGGCTGCGTTCCATGAACTCCAGCGCCGGCGAATACGCGGAGGACGTCGCGGGTCGGCGGGCGCTGAGGCCGCCGACGAGGAGTTTCCACTGGTTTTTGACGGACATTGAAAGAAAAGGCGGGCGTTAACGCGGCGCGACGGGGCTGTCTTCACTCCCGATGGGGTTGCGGTAGGATTCGTAGGCTTCGATGATTTTGAGCACGAGCGGATGGCGAACGACATCGCTGCCGCTGAACGTGTGAAAATCGATGCCGGGGATGTTTTGGAGAATGCGGCGAACCTCGAGCAGGCCGCTTTGTTTGGAGCGCGGCAGATCGATCTGGGTGATGTCGCCGGTGACGACCATGCGCGATTCTTCGCCGAGGCGGGTGAGAAACATCATCATCTGCTCCGGCGTGGTGTTTTGGGCTTCGTCGAGGACGATGAAGGCGTTGGAGAGCGTGCGACCGCGCATGTAGGCGAGCGGGGCGATTTCAATGACGCCTTTCTCGGTGAGGCGCGTGATGTCGGCCGCGTCGAGCATGTCGTGCAAGGCGTCGTACAACGGGCGCAAGTACGGGAGGATTTTTTCCTCGAGGTCGCCCGGTAGGAAACCGAGCGCTTCGCCGGCTTCGACTGCAGGGCGGGTGAGGATGATGCGTTGAACTTCGTTTTTCAGCAGCGCCGAGACGGCGGCGGCCATCGCGAGGTAAGTTTTGCCCGTGCCGGCGGGACCGATGCCGAAGACCACGGGGTTTTTCAGAATCGATTGGAGATAGAGTTTTTGGCCGAGCGTTTTGGGCACGATCGTCTTGCGGTTGGTCGCGATGACCAGCGGAGCCGCGTAAAGGGCTTTGAGATCGGCGCCCTCGCCTCGAGCGAAGGTTTCCAAGATGCGAATATAATCCGGCGTGCGAATCGCGAGGCCTTGGCCGCGGGCGGCGTGGAGAAAGTTGAAAAAATCGACGGCGAGGGCGACCGATTCGGCGGCGGAGCGGGGCGCAGGTTTTCCTGGGACCGGCGCGGCAGGCTCGATTTTGAGCCAGTCGTCGCGCGTGATCAGACGTACGTGCAGCGAGACCTCGGCGAGGCTGAGGTTGTCATCGGCTCCGGCGTACAGGCTGCTGAGGTGGCGGGCGCTGGGGAAATGCAGGGTCTTGGACGTCACTTCAGGAAAAAATCAGACGGTAATCGTTGGCACCGCTGCGGCGAAACGCTCCCAGATCGCGTCCAGCGATTGCGGCAGGATGCGCGTCTGGCCGAGCACGGGCATGAAATTGTTGTCGCCCGACCAACGTGGCACCAGATGGCCGTGGAGATGGGCAATGCTGCCCCCGGCGGCGGAGCCGAGGTTGAAGCCGACGTTGATACCGTCGGGCTTGAGCACCGCGTTGAGCAATTTTTGGCCGAAAACGATCTCCTCCATCAAATCGGCGCGCTCCGCCGCGGTGAGTTCCAGCAGGTCGCTGACCTCGCGAAAGGGGACGGCCAGCAGATGGCCCGGATTATACGGAAAACGGTTGAGAATCAGGTACGAAAGCGGCGAACGGTGCACGATGAGCGCCGCCCGGTCGTCGCCTTGCGCCGGCAGTTCCGTAAATGGACGCTTCAGGGCGGCAGGATAACGCGGCGCCTCGATGTATTCCATGCGCCAGTAAGGATGGAGCTGCTGTGGATTCAAAGGATGCTCACTCCAGCGCGGCTTTAACCCGATGTCAAAGCCGCGGGCCCTAAGTTTTGGAGTTGATATGACGAACGTCATCTTAAACGCTGCGGTTCGTATAACATGCGTTATCCGCCTGAGCATAAACTCTTCACCCGTCGCCGCATCGTCGCGGCGGCGAGCGCGGCGTTTCGGGAGCGCGGCGTGGAAAACACCGGAGTCGACGAAGTGATGCGTCGTGCGGGGCTCACGCATGGCGGATTTTACGCGCATTTTAATGATAAGGCCCAACTCGTGGCTGAGGCCTGCGCGGATGCGTTTGACGCGGCGGTGGTGAACCTCGACCGCATCGCGGCGCAACCGACCGCAGCCAAGCGGGCGCGGTTATTGATCGATAGTTATCTGTCCGCTCGGCACCGCGATAATCGCGGAACGGGCTGTCTGGTCGTCGCCGTGGGCGCGGACATGGCGCGGCTCGATGCGGCCGGTCGCTCCGGTTATGCGCGGGGCTTTGCGCGGCATATCGACCGCTTGTGCGCGGCGTTGCAGTTGGCGCGTGATGCGGAACGCAACCGCGATCGGGTGACGCATCTCATGAGTTCGCTCGTGGGCGCGTTGTTGTTTGCGCGCGCAGCGGAGACACCCGAGCGCAGCGAAGCGCTATTAATTTCGTCGCGGCGGATGTTGCGCGCGGAATTTTGCCAACGTTGAATTTTTTTATATGAACACACCTCAAAACACACGTCGTCGGGTCGTTATCACGGGTTTGGGCGCAGTAACGCCGGTCGGTAACTCCGTCGCGGCCACGTGGGACGCGCTGCAAGCTGGCCGCAGCGGCATTGGAAAAATCACGCGCTTCGACGCGACCGCCTGCACCGCGCAGATCGCCGGCGAAGTGAAGGACTACGATCCTACCAAACCCATCGCGACGCCGGTGCATCCTCGCGGTGCGACAGGCGAAGCGGTCACCGCGGCGCTCTCGCCGAAGGAAATGAAAAAGCTCGGGCGTTTCACGCACCTCGGACTTGGCGCGGGCCTTGAGGCTTATGTTGATTCCGGTCTCGACGCCGTGCGCGCGACGCTGAAACCCGAGCGCCTCGCGATCAACATGGGCGTCGGCCTCGGCGGTCTGCCTGAAATCGAAGCGATGCACGACACGTGGAAAACCGGCGGTTTTCGCAAAATCTCGCCGTTCTTTATTTTGCAAGTGGCGCCCAATATTCTCTCGGGCCAACTGGCGATTCTGCTCGATGCTCGCGGGCCCAATATGAGCAACACTGCGGCCTGCGCCACGAGCGGTCACTCGCTCGGCGAATCGTTGCGCGTGATCCAACGCGGCGAAGCCGATGTCATGATCGCCGGTGGCTCGGAGGCGGCCATCAGTCCGCTTTCCGTCGGAGCGTTCGCCCAGATGCGCGCGCTCTCGACGCGCAACGACGCACCGGAAAAAGCCTCGCGGCCTTACGATGCGGATCGCGACGGCTTTGTGATCGGTGAAGGCGCCGTCGCGATGGTGCTCGAAGAATACGAACACGCGAAGGCGCGCGGCGCGCGCATTTACGCGGAACTCAGCGGCTACTCCGCTTCCGGTGATGCGTATCATCTTTCCTCGCTCGCGCCCGAGGCCGAAGGCTCCCGCCGCGCGATGGAGCAAGCGCTCCGCGATGCGGGCGTCGCTCCCACGAAAGTGGGCTACGTCTCGGCGCACGCCACCTCGACGCCCGGCGGCGACGGGGAAGAAGGCGCGGCGATCGCGGCCGTGTTTGCCGAAAACAAAGCCACGCTACACGTCAGCGGCGTGAAGTCCATGACCGGTCATTTGCTCGGGGGCGCGGGTGCCTTGGGTGCGTTGGCCGCCGTGCTCGCGGTGCATCACGGCGTGATTCCACCGACGATCAATTTGGAAAACATCGACCCCGTTTGCGCGGCTTTGGGTTTGAATTTCACGCCCAATACCGCGGTCAAAAAACGCGTGGACTATGCGCTCGCCAATAGCTTCGGCTTCGGCGGCACGAATGCTTCGCTCGTGGTGGGCCGCGTGTGAACACGCGTTTGCGAGAGGCGGCGGCGCGGGCGGGATTAACGCTGCCCGTCGCGGATACCCCGGAGGCTTGGGCGGAGTTGGTCGTGGATATTTTCCTGCGCCCGCCGCCGCCCACGCGCATTCCGTTGCGCGAAAACAATTATTTGGCGACAGCGAAACGGGGACTCGCGCCGACGCGTTGGGGCGAATTGGCGCAATGGACTTGGGGTGCGAGCGACGCGCCGTTGGTGATTCTCGCGCATGGTTGGGCGGGGCGCGCGGCGCAGTTGGGCGCTTTGGCGGAACCGTTGGTCGCGGCGGGGTTTCGCGTGGTGGCGTTTGATGCTCCGGCGCACGGCGAGTCGCCGGGACGGGAGGCGCATGTGCCGATGTTGGCGGAGTGTATTTTGGAAATCGCCACGCAACAAGGCGGACTCCGCGCGGTCATCGGACATTCGGCGGGCGCGGCGAGCGCGGCGTTGGCGACGCTGATGGGGCTGGAGCCGCGCGGGTTGGTTTTGATCGCGCCGCCGTTGAGTCATCGTCGGCGCGTCGAGCGCGTGGCGGATAAGTTTGAGCTGGCGCCGGAGGTGCGCACGGCGTTTTTCGCGGCGGCGGAGCGGCGGGGCGGTTGGAAAGATGCCGATGTGGATATGCGCGTCGTGGCGCGGCGCGCGCCGTGTCCTGCGCTCGTTTTGCACGATCCTGACGACGATTACACGGACTACGCGGGCTCGGAGGAATTTACGGCCTTGTGGCGCGGGGCGAGGTTGGTGCCGTGTCCGGGGCGCGGGCATTTGCGGATTTTATCGACGCCGGAAGTCGTGGCCGAAGCGGTCCGGTTTGTCGCGGCGTTGTAACGCTTGCGGCGGGTGCCGCGACGTGGTGATGATCGGCGCATGAAAGATCGCCGCATGATTTGGTTTATCGCGTTGCTGGCGCCGATTTTGGCGTGGTCGTGGGTGTCGCCGCACGATCGATTGACGTGGTGGCTCGAAGTGGCGCCGGTGTTGTTCGGCGTGCCGCTGATGTTGGCGACGGCGCGGAGGTTTTCCCTTTCGACGATGTTGCTGGTGCTCGTGTGGCTGCATGGCGTCGTGTTGATCGTCGGCGGGCATTACACGTATGCGCTCGTGCCGGGATTCGCGCCGACGGATGCGCTGGGGCGGGCGCTCGGATGGACGCGCAATAATTACGACAAGCTCGGGCATTTTGCGCAGGGCTTTGTGCCGGCGATTTTAACGCGGGAAATTTTGCTGCGAACTTCGCCGCTCGGTCTGCGCTTGAACGTGGACGGAAAGCCGCGGGCGAGTCAGTGGCTGGCGTTTTTGGTCGTAGCGGTGTGTTTAGCGTTTTCTGCGTTTTACGAACTCATCGAGTGGATGACCGCGGAATTGCAGGGGGCGGCCGCAGAGGCGTTTCTCGGGACGCAGGGTGACATTTGGGACACGCAGAAGGACATGGCGACGGCGCTGGTGGGCGCGGTGATCGCGTTGGTGGTGCTCAGTCGGTGGCATGATCGCGCGGTGGCGCGGGTGACGGGCGGCGCTGCTGGGAAATAAATTTGCGCCGAGGTGGCTAGCGGGAGTTGATCCTCGTAATGCGGGCATTTTTTCAGACGTGGCGCGAGGCTTGGGACGAAGTGCCCGGTGCGTTTCGCGCGGCGTTGGCGTTGGCCTTGGGGTTTGTAGGTTTTGTGGCTTGGGATCAGTCGCACTGGTGGCGCGTGAAGGAGGATTATAGTTTTGGTTGGCTCGTGCCGGCGCTGGTGGCGTTTGTGGTGGGGGACCGTTGGGCGCTGATTCAGGCGGCATTGGCATCGTGTGCGTCGACGGGGAGTGAACGCGTGCAGGGTTGGCGGGCGAATGTGCTGCGAGTGCTGGCGGGCCTCGTGGCGGTGACAGGCGCTGGATTTTTTTTATTGGGTTTAATCTATCGCGCGGGCGTGGGTTTTTCGTATCCGGGGACGCTGGCGATCACGCTGGGAATGATCGGGATCGTGTTTCCTCTTTTGTGGTGGAATGCGCCGATGAGAGAGTCGCCGCGCGCCGGCGATTTTGCGCGGGATGCGCGACTGCGCTTGGTGGGACTTTTTGTGTTTCCCGTGATGGTGTGGTGGGTGTCGGCGCCGATG
>CAJAFD010000371.1 GCA_903938935.1 uncultured Opitutia bacterium | reverse complement strand
GTTTTGACTCCCGACCAGTGCGATCGCGACGGCGGCCGGACCGGCGTCGGGCATAAAAATACGTTGGGCAAAGGGGCGTTGTCCGCCACCAGCCACCGCGCCCTGTGCGACCATCGGCGGAATATTGGGGTCCTTCTCGATGGGCGGGGGCGTCACGCCGACGTAGAGCGCGCCATACATGATCATGCCGTGGCCCGGAAACGTGCAGACGTAGGGATAAATTCCTGGCGTCGTCGGCACGGTAAACGCGATCGAGCCGGAGCCTTCCGCGGCGAGGAGCCGGCTGTGCACCAGCACGTCGGCGCTCGGCGGCACGTATTCGAGGGCCGGACCTTTTTCGGCCAACGCGAGGCCCGCCTGCACGACGGCATCGCGAGTGCCGGGACGAAGCAGCACGAAATTATGCGTCTGATCCGTCGAGTCGTTGTTTTCGATTTCAACCACGATCTGCTCGCCGGGCTCGGCGACCAAACGCGGCGGCTCAAAGCGGAGGCCGTCGCGCATGAACATCTTCACGATGCGCGGCTTTTTCGCGGGTGCGGCCTTGGTTTTCGAGGCTGGAGCCGGCTGGGCCAAAAGGGCGGACGACGTCAGCGTCACAGCCAGAACAAAGAGGTAAAAAAATCTCATGAGGAAACGCTGAAGCGTTCGCACAACCGTCAGGCCGGCAAGCCGAGCCTCACGAAATTTGATCGCAGGTGCTCGACTAGAACAAGTCGGAGACCTGAACGCGTTTGCCGCGCGCCCCGCCCGATCTCACTTGATCGGCGAAAAATCAGTCGGCGCGAGGAAAACAGATTTTACGCCGGCGGCGATCGTGAGCGGACCGCCCGCGGCTTTTTCGGAAGCGGCTTTGGCGGCGACCCAAACGGGATCGGCGCGAAAGGCGGCCCAAGATTGGGTCGCGGCTGCGCGATTCGCGTGGGCGAGGAAATAGATCAGGGTCTGGCCGGCGCCTTTGTCGGCGTCGGTGGGGTGATAATAACCGAGGTTGGTCATCCCGTGTTTCGCGAAGAGCCCCATCGTGTGATCGCGGAAGCGCGCATCGAGGGCGGCGATTTTTCCGGCGGGGGTCGTGTAAGTGCGCAATTCGAAGAGCCGCGGCGCGCCTTGGTACTGGGCGACGGTCGGAGAAAAATCGGTGGTGGTGAGGAAAACGGACTCTACTTTGGCCACGATTTTACCGCCGACCTGGCTTTTCGCGCTCACGTCTTTCCACTCGGGATCCGCGCTGAAATTTTTCCACGATTGCTTCGCGGCCTCGCGACTGGTGTGCGCGATGAGGTAAACGAGTTTCTCGCCCGCGCCATCGGCTTTGTCGGTGGGGACAGAGTAACCGATATTTTTCATGCCGTGTTTCTCGAAGATGCGCAGCGTGTGGTCGCGGAAGCGTGCGAGCAGTTTGTCGAGGTTGCCGGGCGTGGCCGTGTAGGTGCGGAGCTCGTAAACGGTCGTGTCGGCCGCGGGCTGCGCGACAGCGAGGCTGCCGAGAAGACCGAAGCAGGCGACCAAGCGGAGGAGGGTAATTTTCATGGGGAAGTAAAAGCAGGCGCGGAGCGGGCGCGATTTGCGCTCAGTTCGACCAGAAACCGCCTTGGTGTTTTTCCGCGCCGGCGCCGGCGAGTTCGCCGGTTTCAGCGGAGGCTTCTTCGGGCGGAAGTTCTTCCATCGGGGCAAAGCGTTCCGACGTGAAACCGAGCTCTTGTTGGCCTTGGTGAAAAGGATCGGGCGGGTTGGTGAGTTCGGTGAGCAAGAGGCCGACAGTGGCGCTCTCGCCGCCTTTCACGATTTTCTCGCGACCGAGGAAGACCTCGCGGATCGTGTACGTGTTACCTTTGACCGGAAGCTGTTTGTAGAGCGCGCGGATGAAGCTGGAAAACGTGTCGTTGATGCAGACGACTTTCTGACCTTTGACCATGGTGAAGGAGGAACGAGAGGCGGGCGGGGACGCGAGGAAATCCGCAAAGAAGATCGCGGCTTATTCGATCCGACCTTCGTCGAAATCCATCAAGTCGGCGACGCAGATGATCTGTTCGGTGCGGTCGGCGCAGCCCATGTTGGTGAGCGCGGTTTTAAGAAAATCGCGGCCGGAGGGCGTCATGCCTTTCTGCACGTATTCGCGGTTCCACTTGGCCACGCGCAGATCGGCGGGGAAAAGCGCCAGTAAGCGGCGGTCACGCTCCGTATCGGGCAAGCCGGCCTCGAGGCATTCGTGCACGATAGTTTCCACGGCAACCGGATCGACTCCGAGATGCATGCACAGAAATTTATCCATGCCGCGCTTGTAGTTTTTCGCGTAGCTGGCGGGCAGCGCGCCTTGCTCCTTCACGTAACGGCATTTCGCGAGAAACCGCGGAAGATGGAGCAGACCCGTGGC
>CAJAFD010000370.1 GCA_903938935.1 uncultured Opitutia bacterium | reverse complement strand
GTGCGACTCAGGAGCGAGAGCATGTTTTCAAAACTCTCAATATTGGACGCGCTGCGGAAGAGTCCGGTGCAGATTTGGAGCCGCACGTTGGTCATGAGCTCCTCGAAATATTTATAAGCCTCGCTCTTGTATTCCACGAGCGGGTCTTTCTGGCCGTAGCTGCGCAGGCCGACGGACTGGCGGAGATTTTCCATCTCGGTGAGATGTTCCTGCCAGTGGTGATCGATGGCGTTGATGACGACGTAGCGCTCGAGCGCACCGAGCGCATCGGGCACCTCTACGGATTCTTTGACCGCGTAGGCTTGTTTGACGCGCTCGACGAGCTTGGCGCTGAGCGCCTCGGGATCGTTGCCCGTGAGTTCGGCGGCGGTGACGCTGATCGGGAAATGGGTGTTGAGCCAACCGACGAGACTTTCGGTGCCGGAGACGGTGGCGCCGCCTTTTTCGCCGAAACCGGCGACCGCGAGGCGCGAGATAATTTCTTCGCCGACTTGCTCAAAGATAATCTCTTTCGGGCGCTCGGTGTGGATGGCGGCGTTGCGAATACCGTAGATAACTTCGCGCTGCTGGTTGAGCACGTCGTCGTATTGCAAGAGGCGTTTGCGGACGGAGAAATTCTGTTGCTCGACTTTTTTCTGCGCGCTCTCGATCGAGCGGTTGAGCCACGGGTGCTCGAGTTCTTCGCCTTCTTTCATGGAGCCTTCCATGAGGCGCGAGGCGAGATTGCCTTGGAGGAAAAGGCGCATGAGCTCGTCTTCGAGCGAGAGGAAAAACTTCGTGAGACCCGGGTCGCCCTGACGCGAGCAACGGCCGCGCAACTGGCGGTCGATGCGACGGGATTGGTGGCGCTCGGTGCCGATGACCATGAGGCCGCCGAGTTCGCGGACGCCTTCGCCGAGTTTGATGTCGGTGCCACGGCCGGCCATGTTGGTGGCGATGGTGACCGCGCTGCGTTGACCCGCGCGGGAGACGATCTCGGCTTCTTGCTGGTGGAATTTGGCGTTGAGGACGGCGTGAATGACACCGGCACGTTTCAGCATGCGGGAAAGCACCTCGGAGGATTCGACGCTGACGGTGCCGACGAGGACGGGCTGGCCGCGCTGGTTGGCGGCTTCGATTTCTTTGACGACGGCGTTAAATTTGTCGCGCCGGGTTTTGAAAATCGAGTCGTTGCGATCCACGCGGATGCAGGGGCGATTCGTCGGGATGACTTGGACGGCGAGGCGGTAGATGTCTTGGAACTCGGTGGCTTCGGTCTCGGCGGTGCCGGTCATGCCCGCGAGTTTCTCATACATGCGGAAGTAATTTTGAATCGTGATCGTGGCGTAGGTGCGCGTCTCACGCTCGATCATGACGCCTTCCTTGGCCTCGACGGCTTGATGGAGTCCGTCGGACCAACGGCGACCGGGCATGACGCGGCCGGTGTTTTCATCGACGATCATGACCTTACCTTCTTGGACGACGTATTCGACGTCGCGCTCGTAGAGGGAATAGGCGCGGAGGAGCTGGGAAATGGCGTGAATCTCCTCGGAGATTTCGGCGTAGTGGTTTTGCGCGGCGAGTTTCTTGGCTTCGCGTTGTTCAGGGGTCGAGGCGGTGTCCTTCTCGATGTCGGAAAATTCCGTAGCGAGGTCGGGCAAGACGAACGCGTCGGCGTTGTCGGGGCGGAGTTGCTTGCGGCCGATTTCGGTGAGGTCGGCTTGATGCTGGCGCTCGTCGACGACGTAGAGGAGGTCTTCCTTGAGGCGGTAGAGCTCTTCTTTGTTGAGGTCGGAATTGAGGTCGGTTTCGACCTTATCGAGGAGCTTGCGCCAGTCGGGCGTCTCGAGGAGGCGGAGGAGCTGCTTGTTGTTGGGGTTGCCCATTTTCACCTGCAGCATCTTGCGGGCGGCGGTGTCGCGTTCCTCGGGGGTGGGTGCGGGTTTTTCGAGGAGAGCCATCGCATCGGAGACGAAGCGATTACAGAGGCGGGTCTGGTCGTTAACGAGCCGGTCGATGGGCGGCTTGATGCGCGTGAAGGGTTGTTCGCGTTCGATCGGCGCTGGGCCGGAAATAATGAGCGGCGTGCGCGCTTCGTCGACGAGGATGGAGTCGATTTCGTCCACGATGCAGAACCAGTGGTCGCGTTGGACCTGGTCTTCTTTGCGCGTGGCCATACCGTTATCGCGGAGGTAATCGAAACCAAATTCGCTGGCGGTGCCGTAAGTGATGTCGCGGCCATACATCTCGCGCCGAAGGTCGGGCGACATTTGTTGCTGGATGCAGCCAACGGAGATGCCGAGGAAGTTGTAAAGGTGTCCCATCCACTCGGAATCGCGGCGAGCAAGGTAATCGTTGACGGTGACGAGCTGGGTGTTGCGCGCAGAGAGGGCGTTGAGATAAAGCGGGAGCGTGGAGACGAGGGTTTTGCCTTCGCCGGTAGCCATTTCGGCGATCTTACCTTCGTGGATCGCCATGCCGCCGATGAGCTGCACATCAAAGTGCACCATGTCCCAAGTGAGCTCGTGATCGCAGACGATGACCTTGCGGCCGCTCAGCCGGCGGGCGGCGCTTTTGACGGTGGCGAATGCCTCGGGGAGAATCGCGTCGAGCGCAGCGCGTTTGTCGGCGGCGGCGGCGATACGGGCGCGAAACTCGTCGGTCTTGGCGCGGAGTTGCTCGTCAGTGAGAGCTTGGTAGCTCAGCTCAAGCTCGTTGATGCGCGCGACGATGGGGCGGCTTTTTTCGAGAAACTTACGATAATGACGGCCGGAGAAACGTTTAAAGAGAAACGAGAGCATGAAGGGGGCCTGAGCGTAGCCCGGGCCATGGGCTTGGCAAATGAAGAAATAATCCCGCCTACAGAGGGCATAAAAGCGGCGGGCGGGCGCTATGCGTAAACAGGTCGCGGGACGACCGGTGCCGCGATGTCACGCCTGGCGGCGAACCAGCGGGACGCGCTGACCCACTTTAGATCCCACGAAATTTATACCACTCAAACCCGCGGCTTGAAGTAGGCGATGGTGCGTTGGAGGCCTTCTTCGAGCGGGACCTTGGGCTCCCACTTAAGGACTTTTTGGGCGAGCGTGATGTCGGGCCGGCGCTGCTTGGGGTCATCAGAGGGGAGCGGCTTGTGCACGATCTTGGATTTGCCGCCGACCAGCTTGAGCGTGAGCTCGGCGAGTTGGAGCATCGTGAACTCGGTAGGATTGCCGAGATTCATCGGGCCGACCGTCTCGGTCTGCGCCATCAAGCGGAGCCAACCCTCGATCAAATCGTCGACGTAGCAAAACGAGCGCGTCTGCGACCCGTCGCCGTAAATCGTGATGTCTTCGCCACGTAGGGCCTGCACGATGAAATTGGAGACGACGCGTCCGTCTGACTCGTGCATGCGCGGGCCATAAGTATTAAAAATGCGGACGACGCGGATATCGACTTTGTGTTCGCGGTGGTAGTCGAAAAAAAGCGTCTCGGCGCAGCGTTTGCCCTCGTCGTAGCAAGAGCGTTTGCCGATGGGGTTGACGTTGCCCCAATAGCTCTCGGGCTGAGGATGAACGTGCGGGTCGCCGTAAACTTCGCTCGTGCTAGCCTGAAACACGCGGGCCTTCACGCGCTTGGCGAGACCGAGGCAATTGATCGAGCCGAGAATCGAGGTCTTGATCGTCTTGATCGGATTGTACTGGTAGTGCGGCGGCGAAGCGGGACAGGCGAGATTGTAGATCTGGTCGACCTCAAACTTGAACGGATCGATCACGTCGTGACGCACGAATTCGAAACGCGGATGCTCGAGCAGATGCGCGATATTCTGCTTTCGGCCGGTGAAGAGATTATCGATGACCGTTACCTCATGGCCTTCGGCGATGAGCCGATCGCAAAGATGAGAACCGAGAAAGCCGGCGCCGCCGGTGACGAGAATACGCATGGGAAAAAGGAGAGTTTCTGAGCGAAAGCAAAACCAGCTCCACGTGTAAGGCGAGAGCGGAGCTTAGGCCACCCGCGCCGCCGCGCCCGCCTCGTAACGAGCCACCCAAGCGAGATGCCACGTCGCGTAATCACCCGCTTCGATATGCGCCCGCGCCTGCGCCATGAGATCGAGGTAAAAATGCAGATTGTGCAGCGTGCACAGCGTCGAGGCCAAGATTTCACCCGCGACCGTGAGATGGCGCAGGTAGGCACGGGAGAAATTCCGACACGTGTAATTGTCCAAGCCCTCGACGATCGGCCGCGGATCGTTGCGGTATTTTTCGTTCTTCAGGTTGATCGGGCCATCGGGCGTGAACACGAGGCCGTTGCGCGCGACGCGGCTCGGCAGCACGCAATCAAACATATCCACGCCGAGCGCGACCATCTTCAACAACTGCGGCGGCGTACCGAGGCCCATCGTGTACCGCGGCTTGTCCGCCGGCATGAACGGCGTCGTCGCCCCGACTTGTTTGAGCATTTCCGGTTCGGGTTCGCCCACGCTCACGCCGCCCACGGCGTAGCCGGGAAAATCCAGCGCGGCCAAGGACTCCGCCGCCTCGCGCCGCAAATCGTCAAAGGTGGAGCCTTGCACGATCGCGAACACATGGTGACCCGCGCCGAGAAAACCGCTGTCCGTGGCGATCTGTTTACATTGCTGCGCCCAACGATAGCTCCGCGCCACGGCCTGCGCGCACGCGTCGCGTTCGCACGGCCAAGGCGGACACTCGTCGATCACCATCGCGATATCGCTGCCTAGATTTTGTTGAATCCCCATGACCTCTTTGGGCCCGAGGAAAAGTTTCTTACCGTCCAAGTGCGACTGAAACGCCACGCCGTCTTCCCGGATGTCGCGCAACTTCGCCAACGAGAACACCTGAAATCCACCGCTGTCCGTGAGAATCGGGCCGTCCCAGCCCATGAATTTGTGCAAACCACCGAGCTCGTGGATCAACTCCGAGGTCGGGCGCAGATTGAGATGGTACGTGTTGCCGAGGATGATCTGCGAACCGATCTCGCGCAGATGCACGGGCGTGAGCGATTTCACCGTACCCTGCGTGCCGACCGGCATAAAGATCGGCGTCTCGATCGTGCCGTGCCGCGTGCGCAAG
>CAJAFD010000369.1 GCA_903938935.1 uncultured Opitutia bacterium | reverse complement strand
GAGCGGGCGGATCGCACGCTTCTGTTCAACGCCGAGCACCCGGGTGCAGACGATCCACTACGCTCGTTTGGCGTGGACGATGGCACGGGCTACCATGACGGGGTTCATCGCTGGCATTTTGTGAGTGCCTATCTGATCTATGGTCAGTGGAAACAGGTCATAATGTCCGGAATCCGCACGCTCGCCATGAGCTACGTGCTGACGGGCGAACCCCGCTACGCGCACAAGGCGGTCATTTTGCTAGACCGCGTGGCCGATCTTTATCCGAGCTTCGATTTTTTGACCCAAGGCATCTCGTATGAGAAAGCGGATCCCATCGTTGGTGCCGGTCTGGTCACCGTCTGGCATGACGCATGCCGCGAAACGATGGAGCTCGCGCTGGCCTACGACATGATTTTCCCGGCGCTCGCCGAAGACCGCGCAGCGGTAGACTTTTTAGCGACGAAGGCCGCGACCTATCTTTTGGCGAACCCCAAAAAATCGATGGCCGATATTCAGCGCAACATTGAGGACGGCATCTTGCGCCACGCCTTACGCCAACCGGAGAAGATTTTTAGCAATTTCCCGAACACGGATACGACGCTGCTCATCAATCAAGCGGTGTTAGACTGGCCACGCAATCGCCCCGCCCTACTCGACGCCCTCCAAACCACGCTGGCGCGCGCCACCGCCGTCGATGGCTTGAGTGGAGAAAAAGGCCTCGGCGCGTACAGCACTTTTGCGCCGCGTAGTATGGCCAACGTCCTCGCACTATTCGATCGTCTGGCGCCCGACTTACTCGCGACGCTGGTCGAGCGTGTGCCTAGCGTAAAACAGCTGTTTCTTTTCCACGTCGATACGTGGCTAGGCGAGAGCTACTACCCGAAAATCGGTGACGCCGGAGCCTTCGGCGTGAAGGACCTGATGTATGCCGGGGCCGCATTCAGCCGCTTTGCCTTCGATCCCGCGCTGGGCGGGATTCCCTTCGTCTCCGATTTTACGTTGTTTGGAAAACTTTATGAAATCACCGGCGATCCGACTTATGTGAAACTGCTCTACCGCGCCAACCAACGGAGCGTAACGGATCTGCCCTACGATCTTTTGCATCAAGATTCGCCGGCGTTTCAAGCGATGGTAACCCGAGTCATAGAGCAAAAAGGCGCAGCCTTACATCCGGTCTCCGTTAATAAAAGCGAATGGGGTCTGGCCATTTTACGTTCTGGATCCGGAGACCGAGAGCGCGGCGTATGGCTTGATTACGACATCGGCGGCAACCACGGCCGCGGCGACGGAATGAACGTGGGCCTCTACGCGCACGGTTTGGAATTACTCTCCGGTTTTGGTTATCCGCCCGTTCAGTTTGGCGGTTGGCATTCCCCGCGAGCCAACTGGTATAAAATGACCGCGGCGCACAACACCGTCGTCGTTGACGGCAAAAATCAACTCGCCGACTTCGGTCAACCCGAGACCGATCCCTTAAGCCTCCAGCTCGAGCCGCGAAAAAAACAAGTGCTCGGAAAAATCACGGCTTGGGCCGACGGCCAGCACACCCAGTGGGTCCGGGCGGCGGGGACCGCACTGGTGCAAACCTCCGAACTGAAAACCTATGAGCGCTCCCTTGTGTTGATCGATATTTCACCCGCCGACAGCTATGTGTTGGATATCTTTCGCGTCAGTGGTGGCCAAGAACACACCCGATTTCTCCACGGCTATTTTGGTGCCGCCAGCGCCACCGGCCTGAATCTAGCACCCGTCGCCGATTTCGGCCACAACGTGCAAATGCGCAACTTTCGCGGCGGACCCGCCGCTCCGGGCTGGCACTTAGATTGGAAAGCTGAAGATCGCTACGGCTATCTGCCGGCCGGCCAAACCGTCCACCTGCGCACCACCGATCTCACGCGCGGCGCTCATGCCTCTTTAGCCGAAAGCTGGCTCATGTATCCTGAAAAGGGCGTCAGCCAAGAAGCTTGGGTCCCCAGTCTTTTGATCCGTCGAACGGCTCCCACAACCGCGCCATTGCAATCGACCTTCGTCGCGGTACTCGAACCTTACGCTGGAGAAACAAAGCTCGGAGAGATCACCCGCCTAGATTTACAGATGCCCTCCGGCGCGGTGGCTGACGACTCACATATTGCCGTCCGCGTAAAACATGCTGACGGAAAAATGGACCTGATCATGGCCGCGCCCGCGACGAACTCAGCTCATGCCAGCAAACTCGTGCAACCGGATTGGTCTGTCACCACGGACAGCTCATTATGCCTCCTCCGCCGCGATACCGCTGGCCACATCGAGTATCTATTTATGAGCGGCGGGACCGTGCTGCAATGCGGCGGGTTCCAGGTGGAGCCCGACGCCAGCGCCGGTTTATTTGAGGCCGAGATAAAAAACGGAAAACTTGTAGTACTGCGTGGCGCTATCCGCAGCAGCACTAAAGCCAGACCTTAAGGCGGCCCTCGCCGCGCCTTACTTAGCGGGCAGTATTTGCACGGCGTCGAGGTGGACGTTGCCGTTGGCGCCCGCTGCATCGACTTCGACCGCGGCGGGTTGACCGGCTTTGAAATTAAAAAAGCCGAGCGAAATCCAGCGGCCGCCGATGGGGGCGGGTTGGCGTTGGTTGAGGGTCGCCGGTGTCGTGCCGTCAGCATGACGGACTACGACAGCGGTGTTGCTCGCGCGGTTTTCGTGCGCCGCCGTCGCAAAGCGAACTTCATAGCGCCCGGCGGTGGGCACGGTGAACGCAAAAACAGCGCGATGTCCGGGGCCGCGGGCGTAGACGTAATCAGGGCCGATGTGTTCGAGGTTGGCGCCGGGCTCCCATTTGCCGGTGAGCTGAGCCGCTTTGTTATCGATCACGATACCAGGGAGGTTGATGGGGCTGATGCCGCCACCGCGGCCACCGGTGTCGTCGACGGGGCTGGGCGCAGGGCCGGCTATCTGGAAAGGTGCCTCTAGCGTAGCACGGCGTGCGCGGCCGGGCAGCTGGAGTAAACTGTCGAGTTCCTTCCAGTATTTGGCGTAGACGTCACGAGGGGTGCCGCCGCGTTGCACGGCGATAGCGGCGGCTTTGCCGACGACCTCACCCATCATTCCGATGGTCTTCATCACGCGCACCGTGCCGAGGGCCTGATCGGTGACGCTGATATTGCGACCAGCCATAAAGAGATTCTCGATATTCACTGAGTAAAGACAGCGGTAAGGAATCGGATAACCAAAATCACGATCGATGCGCCGGTCGTGCTCCGCGACGGAGATGAAAGGATTGTCCGGGAATTTATCGGCATATTCTTTTTTCGCGAAATGGAGGTCGATGCTCCACGTGCTGGGAACGCAGCCATCGGAGAACTCTTTTTTGCTCACGATATCATCATGCGTAAGCATGACGTCGCCGACGATACGGCGCGACTCACGCGTGCCGCCGACGTAGGCAACCCAATCGAGTTTGGCGTTGGGGTGCTCGGCGGCGCCGTCGCGATTTTTCATCGCGTTGAAAGCGCCGAAAACGGCGCGCAGGTTCCAGTCGCGGATAAGTTCGAGTTCGTTGATCGGGTGTTTGTTGAAACCGCTCTCCCAAAACCACTCGCCCTTGCCCTTGTCTTTCATGTCGCCCTTGCCGGGCTTGGGATAAGGAAAGTCCTCCATCTTAAGATCCAACGCCCAAGGCGTCGTGGGGAAGGTGCGCGGGGCCGGAGCATTACTCCAAACCCACATGTTGGACATGCCGAGGAGGTCTTTGAATTCGATTTCCGTCTTGGCGCCAGCGAGGGCGGCGAGGTTGCCGTGGCCCGTGCAGTCGACGAAGAATTTGCCGCGGAATTTTTTGCGTTGGCTGTCGCGGGTGTTGAGCGCGGTGACGGAGTCGATACGACCACCAACGGTCGTGGCCGCGTAGACATGTTCATTAAGAAAGAGGCTGATGTTTTTCTCCGAACGAATGAGCGCTTCTTTTTGTGCGTCGCCAAATTCCTCGTAGGTGCCGGGGGAATTTTTAGCTTTGTCGGCAAACTCTTCGACCATCTCGCCGATGTAGGGATACTTGCCGCGACGGACGAGACCCATGGCCCAGACGCGGACTTCGGAGCTGCCGTTGCCGCCGAGGACCGGGCGATTTTGGATCAAGGCAACTTTCAAGCCCATGCGCGCCGCCGAAATCGCGCTGCCCATGCCGCCGTAGCCACCACCGACCACCACGAGATCGTAATCACCGGCATCTTGGGGGGTGGCGGGAAGATTGAGCGCGGCTTGGCGCCACGCGGAGAGCGGCGCGGAGTCGTTGAGTGGAATTTCCTGGATATCGCGGGTGAAATAAATCGCATCGCAGCGCCCATCAAAGCCCGTGAGATCGTGGAGCGTGAGCGTAGTTTTCGGGGCGGCGATTTGCACGGTGCCGCCGTCGTGCCAGAACCACGAGGCGCTCTTCGTGCCGAAAGTTTCGGTGAGGGGCTGACCGTTAATAAGGAGCTGGAATTTGCCGGGCGTGCCGGGGGCTTTCCACTCCCCGACCCAATCCTTGGTGCGAACCCAGACGCGGTACGTGCCGGCGCTCGGCAACGTGATCGTCGTGGTCGCATCGGCCACCGGTTGGCCGAGGCCGTGCGCGAGCAAGTAGGGCGAACCCATGATGTCGATAAACTGCGTGTCGAGCGACCAGCCACCGGGAGCGGAAAAATTTTCTGCTTCGACCAAGAGGCGGTCGGCGGCGAGCGCGGACGAGGAGACAAACAGGGCGAGAAACAAGGCGCGGAGACGTTTCATGGGGGAGGTTTAAATTAGAAAATCGAAAATAAAAATAATCAGGGACGCGAGCGCGGCGAGGCTTTCAAGGCCGCGAGGCGAGCGGCCATGGCGTCAGCTCGCGCAGGTTCAGCGGTGGCGAGATTTTTGGTTTCGCCCGGATCGTTCGCGAGGTCGTAAAGTTGGGGCGCGGGAAGATTGGCGGTTTGAATGGCGGTGAATTTTGAAACGGCATCGCCGCCAGCGGGCGCGATGAATTTCCAACGGCCTTCGCGCAGCGCGAGTTTGTTGCTATGCTCGATCACGTAATCACGGCCGCGGGGCGATTCGCCGAGGAGCGCGGCGGTTTGATCGAAACTGTCGGGCGCATCGGCGGCGGCGAGTTTCTGGCCGGTGAGTGCAGTGAGCGTGGCGAGAAAATCGACTTGGCTCACGAGCGCATCCGAAACGCCCGGGCGCACGCGCGCCGGCCAACGCACGAGCAAGGGCACGCGCGTGCCAGCTTCGAAGCGGCTGTATTTACCACCGCGAAGCTGCGCGGCGGGACGATGGTCGCCGAGTTTTTCCACGGCGCCGTCTTGGTAACCGTCGTCGAGCACGGGACCGTTGTCGCTGCTGAGCAGGATTAACGTATCACGCGTGAGGCCGTGGCGCTCGAGGGCGGCGAGGATTTCGCCGACCTGCCAATCGAATTGAACGATAGCATCGCCGCGCGCGCCCATGGCGGTGCGGCCGACGAAGCGCGGATGCGGGACGCGCGGCACGTGAATATCGTGCGGCGCGAAGTAGAGGAAAAAGGGTCGGTCTTTCTCGCGGTTGATGAAGTCCACGGCCTTGCGCGTAAAGGTGTCGGCCATGTCTTCATCGATCCATTGCGCAGCGCGGCCGCCAGTGAAATAGCCGATGCGGCCAATGCCGTTTACGACGGCCATGTTATGCCCGTGCGACCAGTTGAGTTTGAGCTTCGCGCGATCGGTGATGCCGGTGGGTTCGCCGGGAAACGGTTCTTTGTAGCTCACGCGCAACGGATCGGCGGGGTCGAGGCCGACGACGCGCTGATTCTCCACGTAAACACAGGGCACCCGATCCGCCGTGGCGGCCATAATAAAACTGGTGTCAAAACCCACCTCGCGCGGGCCGGGCGCGATAGGTTGATTCCAATCGATCGCTTGGTTCGGCACGCCGAGACCGAGGTGCCATTTGCCAATCGCGGCGGTGGCGTAGCCCGCACGTTGCAAGATCGCCGGCAAGGTCGCGCGCTGGGTGTCGATCACGAGCGCAGCGTCGCCGGGCAAAACGCCCGTGCCATCGCGCCGCCAAGGATATTCGCCAGAGAGCAGCGCAAAACGCGAGGGCGTGCACGTCGCCGAAGTCGTGTGCGCAGAAGTGAAGCGTAGGCCTTCGCGCGCGAGGCGGTCGACGTGAGGCGTGCTCACGCGGTGCGCGCCGTAACAACTCAGGTCACCGTAGCCGAGATCGTCGGCGTAAATGATGACGATGTTGCGCGGCCGAGCGAAATCGGCGGCCGCGTGGCCAACAGAACTAACGAGAAAAGCCGCCAGTAAAAAACGGGGTGCGCGCATGGGGTATGTCTCAGTTTAACGCTGAAGAGAACATCACGCGCAACGTCTCACTTGTAGTCGAGCCATACCGTGGCCGTGGTGGCCGACTCGGCGACCACACGAAGCCAATAGGCTTGATAAGCTGCCGGGAACGCGTGGGCGAGCGATTGGCCAGCGGCCACATCGAAGCTGCGATAGTTCACCCATTGACCCGTGCCGGTGAGATCGACTTCCACGCGGAAACGCACGGGCGCGGCCGTCGTGTGCGAGAGCGTGACCGTTTTACGATCATAACCCGTGAGCAAATACGGATCGGAAGCGACGCCGGGTTGGACGGCGGTATTTTTCCAAGGGCCGCCGACGCCGATGGGTTTGCCGAGGCTCCACAGATCGTCCACGACCCCGAGCCAAACCGCGGCCTTGCCGTCGGTGGACCGCACGATGTGGGAATTCGAAACCGGCGCGTCTTCATCGAGACCGGTCAACACCAGCAAGCCGCGCCACGAGGCGTAATCTTGGATGCGGCGATTATGCGTAGTGAGTGCGCGGACCTTGGCGATGCCGCCGGCGTTTTCGGCAGGCAACTCAAAGAACGTGCCCGCGGCGTTGAGGAGATCGCGTTCGGTGCAAACTTCGCGGTCGGTACGCTCGAAACCGAGCGGTCCTTCAAGACGGTAATCGGCACGGCCGCGCGGGAGGCGCCAGCGTTTGCCGGCTTCGTCGGTGTAAATCACGCTCGCGGCGTCGAGCGCGAGCGCGTCGCGCGGGATCGCAACGTGCTTTTGCATCCATGCCGCCGCGCCGGGTTCGGCACTCGGGCGCAGTTGGAGGTCGGGGCCCATTTCGTAAAACGCGTCGCCCACGGCGAGGCCGAGCGTTTTTTTGCCCGCACCACGGGCGTGCAAGAGACCACCGAGAGGTTTTTTTGTGGAATCGGTCGCAAGACCAGCAAAGAGCGGCGCGGCCGTCGTGGTGCGCGAGTCGATCGCGCGATAGGAGAACGTCGCGGTGGCGTGAGCGCAGTCGCGGGAGGCGCGCACGCGAACCCAGGCGCCGGTTTCACTTGGAGAAAATTCGGTGAAGGCGTAACCACCAGCGGGAACTTCGACGCGGCGGAGTTCGCTCCACGTGTTGTTGCCAAGGCGATCAACCTCGAGGGTAAACGTGACTGCAGCGGGCGCATCGTGAGCGAGATGCAGCAGTCGATGATCGTAGCCGGCGAAGAGGAAGGCGTCGGATGGAGCATCGGCTTTGACGGGCTCGTTGAGCCAGACGGCGCCACGGCCGATGGGCGGGCCGAGGCGATCGAGTTGCGCGGGGTCGATGAACCACAGGTTAGACTGGGATTGGCCGGGGCCGGCGAGAGCGCCCTTGGCTTTGCGCTTGTTGAGAAATTCGCTCTGCGCGGTGTCGTCACAGCCGAGGACGACCTTTTCGTTCCAGCGGGCGAAGTCGCCGATGACTTTGAGGTAATTGGAACGTGGAACGATGCCGGCGGAGTGCGTGGCGTCGAAATTTTTCGGGAAGCGCCAAAACGCACCGTGCATCGTCATGAGCAGATCGTTTTCGCCGATGTCGCGGATGCGCGGCCACTCGGTGTTCCAACCGTGGGCGCCGTCGTAGGAATGGCTAGATTTCGGGAGCCGGTAGCTATGCCACGCGCCGTGATCGAGGACTTGGAGAATGAGCGAGCGGTGATCCCAACCGACGGACCAGATGGGATCGGTGGCGGGAGCGGCGTTGCCCGTGAGGCCGCCGGGGCCGGTGACCTCGGTGAACTGGTTGCGACGGATCACAGACCAGTTTTCGGCGACGCCATCCCACGAGGCGAGGACACCGGAAGGAATATCGGGTTTGGCTTGGGCTTCTTTGCCGTGTTCGCCGTTGTTGGCGTAGAGGAGACGGCCTTGGCCCGAGTAGAGGCCCTTGCCGTGATAGCCGGGGAGACTGGCTTTGCGGCCGTCTTTGAGTTGCTCGTCACGGAAAAGTTCGGTGACGGCGAGCGTGTGAACGTCGACCTCGTAAAAACCCTCTTCCATCGAGGCGTAATAAATTTTGTTGGCCGGATCGGTGAGGTGGCGGGCGTTGCCGGTGGGGCGGCCGTACATTTTTTCGTACGGGATGGTGCGAACGCGGCCCTGCGCATCGATGGCGTGGAGGCCGATGAAGAGTTGCTGCGATTCGCGGTGGATGAAACGATTGGCCGGTGTACCGCCGACGCTCTCGGGGCGGGCGGTGATCCGGAGCGCGGAGTCAATTTCGTAGAGTTGATCATCGGAGCCCTTCGGTTTGTGCGGGGCGTAGGTGACGATCCAGAGTCGGTCGGCCCAAGGCACGACCGCGCCCGTGCCGCACTCACCCGAAGTATTGAAATAGGCGAGGTGCGGATAAATGCCGCTGATCTCAACGGGGCGAGCGGGCGGCGTTGTCGCCGACGCGGCGCAGGCGTTGAAGACAAACGCCAACTGTGAGCCAACCAACAACACCCAGGGGCAAAGCGCACGAATCATAGGGGAAGAAATTTAAGCGACGGTGAATAGCTAAATGAGGGGTATTCAAACCGTCGCACCAAAATTAATCGGCCGGCGAGGCGGGAATGTCGCTAGGTGATGAAGCGATTAGTAGCGCAGTGTAGTCGTGACGGAGAATTTACGCGGGGCGTTGAACCATTGGGCGTAGCGCAACGTGCCGTTCGAGCTGTTGAGCAAGTAGAGCGTGCGATTGACGTCGAGGACGTTGGCGACGTTGAGCTGGACCGAGGCAGTGAAACGCTTCGTCGGGCGGAAGCGGTAAATGCCATAGGCATCGTGGATCGTGCGATCGGGGAAGAGGAACATCTTGCGCTTACCGCCGTCGGCCGCGTCGTTGTACATATAGGCGCGGTAATTTTGTTGGTAGCTCGTACTGAGACCGACGACGAAGCCCTTCAGGACGCCGGTATTAAATTGGTAGCGATTAATAAGGCTATAAGCGCGCTCGGCGTAGCCGACGGTCGCTTCACCGGCGCGGCGGACGATGAGCGAGCCGCCGCTGGGTGAGACGAAGCCGAGTTGGTGGTCAGTGATCGGCAGACCGTTGACGCCGGTGCCGATGCCAGGCGTCTGTAGACCGAGCGTCTGGGCGTTAAGAATCTGGCCGCCTTCGGGGTCGATCTGCGCGTAGTAGGGGCTGGTCTGGTCCTTGAGCATGGCGATCGAGAGCGGGATTTGCACAGAAGCGGGATTCAACGGATCGGACGGCACGAGGAAGGGCGCGAGGGTGGTGCCGGTCTTGACGGCGACGACCTGCTGGCCGCCAACAGTCGTGGTGTTGAACTGGTCGTTGTAGAACTGCGGTACGGTGACGTTGCTGCGCTCGCTGCCGTTGGCGGTGGCGATGTTGATACGCACCTCCCAACCGGAGAGCGGGCGGGACGAGAGGGTGAGATTATAACCGTCGGAGGTCTTGCTGTAGGTGTAGGCGTTGCCGCCGAAACGGCCGTTGATGCCGTTGGGGTCGACGTCGTCGCGATTGGGGAGGCCGGCGGTGAAATTCTGCGCCTCGGAGATGTAGTAGTTAAAATTGCCGGAGATGCGGTTTTCAAAAAGGCCGAATTTCAGGCCGATGTCCTTACTCGTGCCTTTGCCGGGAGGGAGCGGCTGGTTGAAGATGTCGCGCGTGGTGTCGAAATTGATCTTGGCGTTGGTGGAATAGTTGACGGAGCCACGGAGGCCCTTGATGCCGGTGTCGAAGACGGCACCGGTCGTGAGACTGTCGTAGGTGATGGGGCCGCGGCGGAGACCGGTCTGGACGCGGTAGGCGACGGCTTCTTCCGAGCGGTAGCCGATCATCGTGTCGATGCGTTCCTTCCACCAAGAGCTGAACGTGCTGAAGCCGTAACTGGTCTCGCGGGTATCGTCGTAACCGTAGACGCTGGTGCTGACGGTGGTCTGACCGGTGGTGGCGTTGATCGGGCCAGAAAGTCCGAGGGGATTGCCGGTAGTTTTCGGCACCGCGTAGGGATAGATCATGGGCGCGAGTTTGTAGGTCTTGCCGTTGGGGTGGACGATCTTGTTGGAGAGCCAGGAAATATTGCCGATGAGATTCTTGGGGAAGGCCTCGACCCAGACGGAGGGCATGACGTTGCGGCCAGACTCGGTGTTATTGATGCGCGTCGGGTCTTGGATGATGCGATCGGTGCCGTCGGTCTCGTAGAAGCGCCACGCCTCGGAGTTCACCCAAGAAAACATGTCCTGATAAAACGCGCTGGCCTGGTGCCGGCCCCAGCGGCCGAGGTCTTTCTGGTAAACGACCGAGCCGCGATAACCGCGGGCTCCAGTCCAGAACGGAGCGTCGTTGAGCGTTTGGTTCATAGCCCACTTCGTGCCGACCGCGCCGGTGGTGGGATCGACGAAGAGATTGCCCGTCGCGCCCGGAGCGAAGACGGAGGTGGAACTCGGGTTGAGACTTTGATTAACCCGGGCGTCGTGACCGTAGCGAAGTTGAACGGCGAGACCCTCGGCGAGCGTCGCCTCGGCCACGACGGACTTGAGCCTGTTGAAGTAGGCGTCGCGGCGGTAGGGCCCGATGGCGGAATCGACCGTAGTGAGATCGAATTTACCATCCGTGAGATTGCGGGCCTCGGGGAAGGCGGCGAGGTAGCGGGAATTTTGATTATCCACGCGTGCGCCATTTGGCAAAAGTAACGTGAGGGGCGCGCGGACGATGACGGCTTGGGCGAGGATGGCGTCGCGCTTGTATTCACGATATTCACCGCGGACCTCGAGCCACTTCCAGGGGCGGATGGTGGCGGCGACGTGGGCGCCCTCGGTGGCTTGGCTGATGTTGGGCCGGAAATATTTGGTGTCGCCCTTCACGGCGTTGACGCGGAGAGCGAACATCCGGTTGCCCGCGCCGGCGTCGAGGGTGTAGCGGAGCGAGCCCTCGGAATCGGCCGTGGTGGTGAGAGCGAGCGAGCGACGATTGAGGTAGGCGCGCTTGGAATTGCTGGTGACCACACCGCCGGCATCGCCGGAGCCGAAGAGCAGGGAGTTGGAACCGCCGATGGCTTCGACGCGCTCAATATCAAACGAGTCGAGCAGCGAGGTATCGGAGCGTAGAAAACCGTCGCGGCGGGGATTGTTAATCTGAAGTCCGCGCATCGACATGCTCTTCGGATCTTGCCGGTCGCCCTCAAGATTACCGCGCACGTCTTCATTGCCAGAACCGATGAGCGCAGGGCCGAGGCCGCCGAATTTGGCGAGCATCTCGGTGGCGTCGACGATGCCGAGCTCGTCCATGAGCTGGCGGTTGAAGACTTTGGCGTCGAGCGGGGTTTTGCTCAACGGCGTGTTGGTGCCGGTGACCGAATTGGTGTTGGTCGCGTCGTAGGTGTCATCGGGGTCGGCGTTGACCTGAAACGTATTGAGCGTGATCGCCTCTTCCTTAGCCGCGGTTTTTGTAGCCGCGGGAGTCGGGGCAGAAGCAGTTGCTTGAGACCAAGCGCGACCGGGCGCGGCGAGCGTGAGTGCGATCAAAAGCCGGGTTAAGACGAGACGCAGGGATAGCGAGGTGTGCATGGTAAAGTTGCAGCCGAGATGAGGCTGGGCGGGTGGGGTTAAAAAAGGAACGCAGGTTCCTAGGG
>CAJAFD010000368.1 GCA_903938935.1 uncultured Opitutia bacterium | reverse complement strand
GTATTTGTCGATGGCCGCAGCCACGAGGAAGCCGCCGAACTCGCGGTAATACGAAGGCAGGTCGGTGCCTCCTCCGCCGAGGGAGACGCGCAGGGGTGAACGGGTGATAATCATGAAAGGATGTGAGTAAGAGTTGGGCCGGAAGACAATCGGGGATTAGAAACCCGCGACGGAAACGGGAAATCCGCTCTTCGCGTAAATGGCTTCGACGATCTCGAGCGTGCGGATGCCTTCGCGTAAGCCCGGAGCGGGTTCGCGCGCGAGGCGGATGTCTTCGAGGAAGGCGCGCGTTTCATCGCCCCAAGAATCGTCTCCGCGGACGTATTCAAAAATCGTCGTCTCGGGCGGTCCCATCTCGGGCAGCATTTTGTAATACGCGAGACGTTCCGGCCCGTAGCTGCCGCCGAGACCGTCGATGGCGAGCTTGGCGTCGCGGCCGTAGATCTCGAGAGAGAAAAGGTTTTTCCATTCGGAACAGCTGGCGTGGAGCCAAGCGGTTTGACCGGCCGACGTGCGCAGGCTGAGGAAGGCGTTGTCATCGACCTTCATGTCCCAAAACGACGTGGAGGCGTGGCCCTCGACCGTCGCGAAATCGCCGAGAAACCAGCCTGCGAGATCGATCAAGTGCACGCCTTGGTCGATGAGTTCGCCGCCGCCGGAGAGCGCGGGATCGGCGCGCCATTCGCGGTCATAGCCCTTGCGGCCGCCGTGCCCGTAACGGGCGCGGAGAAACATCAGCGGCCCGATGGCGCCGGATTCGAGGAGCGCGCGTGCTTTTTGGAGGGCGGGGTGAAAACGGTGGTTGTAGCCGATGCGGACGCGGGCGCCGGTTTTGGCGGCGGCGGCTTGGATGGTGCGGAGTTGGGCGGCGTTGAGTGCGCCGGGTTTTTCCACGAGCACGTGTTTGCCGGCTTTGACGGCGGCGAGCGTAATGGGCGCGAGGGCGGCGTTGAGCGTGGCGACGATGACGGCGTCGATGGCCGGATCGGCGAGGACGGCCGCGTAATCGGTGGACGACGTGCAACCGGGGACAAGTTGCGCGAGACTGGCGGCGCGGGCCGCGTCGAGATCGCACGTGGTGCGGAGCGTGACGCCGGGGATTTTGCGGAGCGCCTCGGCGCGTTTACGACCGATGAGGCCGCAGCCGATGATGGCAAAGCCGGTGGGGCGAGCAGGGGAGGCGTTGGACGTGGACATTGACGGTGCCTAGTTGGGGTAGATAGCGGGGGGATGTCGAGTCTGGGGGTGCGTTAAAGCTTTCTTATCTCGAAGCTTTAAGGCTTGTCAGTTTTCTCGACCCCGATCTGTGTGAATTTCGAGACTAATTCTATACGTTGTAATCATGCCATCTAAGTTAAAAAACAATCTATTACTACATTGGTTGGAAATATTATCGATTGTTGCTATTGTCGTAGTCACCCTTTGTTTTTATTTGTGGACTGTCTGGCCTGAGCCTTCAATTCAAAAGGCTACAGGAGGAGATAATGGCTATTATAATCTTCTCACTAGGGGCTTTTTAAAGGGTCAATTGGCCATGGACAAGCCCGCTGATCCTTTTTTGGCGACCTTGAAAAATCCTTATGATTTAGCGCAGCGGGCGGGACATGGTCTACACGATGCCAGCTATTATAAAGGAAAGTATTACCTTTATTTCGGCGTTACT
>CAJAFD010000367.1 GCA_903938935.1 uncultured Opitutia bacterium | reverse complement strand
TTTGATCTCGGTCTTGGAGGCACCGCCTTGGGCGGCTTTCAGATCGTCGGCAAATTTGACGAGACGGTCGGTGGCGTCGGGGCGCCGGTTGAGGAGGACGTCTTCGACATAAGTGAGGAGCGTGGGCTCGATCTCGTCGTAGTTGCCGAGCATGCCGGCGTTGACGATGCCCATGTCCATGCCCTCGCGGATGGCGTGGTAAAGAAAAGCCGTGTGAATCGCCTCGCGGACGGGGTTGTTGCCGCGGAAAGAGAAGGAGACGTTGGAAACACCGCCGGAGACTTTGGCGCCGGGGAGGGTTTGTTTGATGATGCGCGTGGCCTCGAAGAAATCGACCGCGTAGTTGTTATGCTCCTCGATGCCCGTCGCGACGGTGAGGATGTTGGGATCGAAAATGATGTCTTCGGGCGGAAAGCCGAGGCGCTCGGTGAGAAGTTTGTAGGCGCGGGTGCAGATGCGGACTTTTTCATCGCGCGTGGCGGCCTGGCCTTGCTCGTCGAAGGCCATCACGACGGCGGCGGCGCCGTAGCGCATGATCAGCTGCGCGCGGCGGAGAAATTCGGTTTCGCCGTCTTTGAGGGAGATGGAATTGACGATGCCTTTGCCCTGGAGGCATTGGAGGCCGGCTTCGAGGACGGTCCACTTCGAGGAATCGACCATCACGGGCACGCGGCAGATGTCGGGCTCGGCGGCGATCAGGTTGAGGAACTTGACCATCGTGGGCTCACCCTCGATGAGCGCTTCGTCGACATTGATGTCGATGATGTTGGCGCCGCTCTCGACTTGTTGTTTGGCGATGGCGAGGCAGGCGTCCCAGTCGCCGGCTTTGAGGGCCTTGGCGAATTTCGGCGAGCCGGTGATGTTGGTGCGCTCACCGACGACGAGGAAGTTGGAGGCGGCGCTGGCCGAGGAAGTGGAGACGGAAGTGGACACGAGGCGAAGTTAGCGAAAGAGCGGGGCGTTTTAGTGCGGAGCGTTTTCGTTCAGGCGACGAGCAAAGGTTCGAGGCCGCTCAGGCGCAGCGAGGTGGAAGCGGGCGCGGGTGGGCGCGACGGAAGGCCGCGGACAGCTTGGGCGATCGCGGCGATGTGCGCCGGCGTCGAGCCGCAGCAACCGCCGACCATGTTCACGAAACCACTCCGGGCGAATTCACCAATGACGGCCGCCATGTCAGCCGGCGTTTCGTCGTAGCCGCCAAACGCGTTGGGCAGGCCGGCGTTCGGGTAACAGGTGACGTAGCATTCGGCCATCGCGGCGAGCTCTTCGACGTAAGGCCGCATCGCGGCACCGCCGAGGGCGCAGTTGATGCCGACGGAAAACGGTTTCGCGTGGCGGATCGAGTGGTAGAACGCGCCGATGGTTTGCCCAGAAAGCGTGCGACCCGAAGCATCGGTGATCGTGACTGAAATCATCACGGGTATGCGCACGCCGGTTTCGTCAAAAACCTGCTCTATGGCGAAGAGTGCCGCTTTGGAATTTAAGGTATCGAAAATCGTTTCAACGAGCAGCGTGTCGACCCCGGCGGCGATGAGCGCGCGAATTTGTTCGGTGTACGAACCGACCACCTGATCCCAGGTGACGGCGCGAAAATCCGGACGGTTCACATCGGGCGACATCGAGAGCGTGCGGTTCAGCGGGCCGATCGCTCCGGCGACGAAGCAACGCCGACCGGGCGTGGCGGCTTCGGCTTTTTGCGCGGCGCGACGGGCGCAGGCTACGGCGGCGTAGTTGAGTTCGGTCACGATCGACTCGAGCTTGTAGTCGGCTTGGGCGATCGTGGTGGAACTAAACGTGTTGGTTTCGACCATGTCGGCGCCGGCCGCGAAGTAGTCGGCGTGGATTTTTTCCACGATGTCAGGTCGCGTGAGGGCGAGCAGGTCGTTGTTGCCTTTGAGGTCGTGCGGGTGATCGAGAAAACGCGTCCCGCGAAAATCATTTTCCTCGAGTTGGTAGGTCTGAATCATCGAGCCCATCGCCCCATCAAGCACGGCGATGCGCGTGCTAAACAACTCGCGGAGGGCGGCGAAGGACGAGGACTCGGATTGAGATTTTTGCATGGCGACGCGGTGCGACTGAAAGATCACACGCGGCTTCCGAGGGGATTGCAAGGCACATATCGACGCATCGCTATGCGTTGATATGATAATGCTTGCTTGCTGGGCGGGGGCGAAGAACCTGCGCTGACTGACGTTCTTTTGAAATTTCCAGGAAACAGGGAAGGCCGTGAAAACCGGCCACAGTTGCGCTGCGGTATCGCATCACAAACCCACACCGAACCGTCCATCAGGCGTACTCGGGCAAAGTCAATCGGGTCGCTCAACCCGGTGAAGGCGAGGGGAGAGGAACCGTCCCGCCGCTCGGGCCACTTGGCTCAAGCGGCGTCGAGACGACACATGCGGAGTCCGAATATCTGATCCTAGAAAGCTCACGCGTCCGTCGCGATTGCGCGCGATGGTCCGCGAAAATCTTCATCGCAAAATGAAGCGTGAGGGTAGATCCGGCCATGCTGTTTTTTATCAGAAAACGGCTGGGTGCGCCTGCTCTTGTCCGCCGTTTTAACCAGACCGCACCCATGAAATTTTTAATTCCTCGCGCGCCGCGGACCTCGCGTCGGCTCCTGTCTGTGCTCGCGGCCCGTGCGTCTCGTGCTTGTTTTATGCTGTGCGCGCTGAGCGCCGGCTCGCAAGGGAGTCTTCGCGCTCAAACCCCGCCCACGCAACTCGCCCCCGTAGTCACCCTCGGCACGCGCACGCCCTCCGCTCCGACCACGCTGGGTACCTTCGTTGAATCATTCACCGCGGCCGAGCTCGCACGTCGCCAACAAACATCGCTCAAAGACGCCCTCGGCAACGCGAGCGGTGCGCCCCTGTTCGCTTCGGGCGCGAACGGCGCGCTCGGGTCGCTCTTTATGCGCGGCGCCAACTCCAATCAGACGCTCTTTCTCGTCGACGGCATCCGCCTCAATGACCCCAACACCGATTACCAAGTGTTCCTCGGCGGCGCCTGCGTGAGTGCCTGCGACAGTCTCGAAATCGCCCACGGTCCGCAAAGCACGCTCTATGGCGGTGAAGCCATCGGCGGCGTCATTTCCCTCCGCGCCCAACGCGGCACCGGCGCCCCGAGCGCGCACGTGAGCGCCGAAGCCGGCAGCTTCGGCACGACTCAAGGCGCGGTCTCCACCCAAGGCACACGCGGCGCCACCAGCTACGCCTTCGCCACGGCGGGCGGACACTCCGACAACGACC
>CAJAFD010000366.1 GCA_903938935.1 uncultured Opitutia bacterium | reverse complement strand
CATCGCGACCAACGAAGGCTGGGCCAACAACGCCGCGATCACGACCGCCGCGATCCAAACCGGCGCGTTCACCCTCGCGAGCGGCAGCAAAGACGCCGCCGTGTTGATCACGTTGAATCCCGGCGCCTACACCGCGCAGATCAAATCGGCGAAGAACGCTTCCTCGGGCGTGGCGTTGATCGAAATCTACGAAGTGCCATAAGCCTCCTCCTCCGCTCGCCGCCTGCACCTGCCGCCTTGGGGGCCTAGACGCCGCCGGTGGGCTGGTACTTGATTTGCGGCGAAGGGGGTGCTGGGCTGGGTGGATGAAAACGATGTTTTATCGGTGGGTTTTGTTGGGCCTCGGGTTGGCGGTGGGCGCGCGGGCGGGGGAATTGCAGCCGCTCGTGGATCGGGCGGTGCAGTCTACGCTGGAGCGGTTTCAGGCGCGGGGACTCAAAGCCGACCAACTCGCCGTCACGCTCGTCGATCTGAGCGCGGCGGAGCGGCCGCAGCAGGCGAGTTATCGCGGCGATGTGCTGATTTATCCGGCGAGTGTGATCAAGTTGTTTTACCTCGCGGCGGCGCATCGTTGGCTCGAGGACGCGAAGCTCGCGGACACGCCGGAGCTGCGCCGGGCGATGCGCGATATGATCGTGGATTCTTCCAACGATGCGACGCACTACGTGATCGATTTATTATCCGAGACGACGAGCGGGCCGGAGTTGCCGGAGGCGGAACTTAAAACGTGGTTCGAAAAGCGAGCGGTGGTGACGCGGTATTTTGCAGGACTCGGTTATGTGGGGGTCAATGCGAGCAAGAAACCCTGGGGCGACGGCCCGTATGGGCGGGAGTCGCAGGCGATCCGCGCGTATGACCCGAAGCGCAATATGCTCACGACGGAGGCGACCGCGCGGTTGTGGGTGGAGATCGTGACTGGGCGTTGCGTGACGCCGACGCGGAGCGCGGAGATGCGGGCGCTCTTGGCGCGTGATCCGGCGGCGAAGACGGAAGATTTAGACGATCAGGCCAAGTTCACCGGGACGGAGTTGCCGGCGGGCGCGAAGTTGTGGTCGAAGGCCGGCTGGACGAGTCAGACGCGGCATGAGTCGGCGTATGTGGAGCTGCCGGGCGGCCGCAAGTACGTGCTCGTGGTCTTCACAACGGGCCATGCGAGCGAGCGGGCGATCTTACGTAATGTCGCGGCCGTAGTCGCCGCTGGCCTGGCGAACGTGCGGGAATAAAATTGCGCCCCAGGTGGCGGCGAGGCTTCGCTCAGCCATGCATACCGACCCTGCTGTACCCGAGAGCTCCGGCAAACGTAACACGCTCTATCTGCAAGTGCTGGCCGCGATCGTGGTCGGTGTGTTGGTCGGTTACCTGTGGCCCGACTTCGGTGCGTCGCTGAAGCCGCTCGGCGATGGCTTCATCAAGCTGGTGAAGATGCTGATCGCGCCGATCATTTTTGCGACCGTGGTCGTGGGTCTCGCTGGCATGGGGGACTTGAAGAAAGTCGGCCGCGTGGGCGGGAAGGCGCTG
>CAJAFD010000365.1 GCA_903938935.1 uncultured Opitutia bacterium | reverse complement strand
ATCATCTCTGCTGGATGAAAAACGCCTGGCCCGTCAAAGCCCAGGCGCTCGGCGGCCGCCATTATCGCCAAAGCCCCAAGGGCGAGCGCTACATCGACCAGAATTTCGATTCCTACGCCGTCGAATACACCTTCGCCGACGGCGGTAAGCTCATGATGGACGGCCGCTGCGTCACCGGCTGCAACGACATGTATTTCAGCCACGTCCAAGGCAGCAAAGGCATGGCCGTCGCCGCCAAACACGGCGACTGCGGTCTGCCGTCTTCGATTTACTCAGGTCAACTTCCGGTGCCCGAGCGCATGCGGTGGACCTCCGAGGTCGCACCCGCCGAGCGCGATCCTTACCAAAACGAGTGGAACGCCCTCACGCACGCCATCCGCCACGACACGCCGTTTAACGAAGTGAAACGCGGCGTCGAAGCCAGCGTCGCCACTTCGATGGGTCGCTTCGCCGCGCACACCGGCCAAGAGATCACCTGGGATGCGTTTTTCAACAGCACCGTCGAGCTCGCGCCGGGCGTCGACAAACTCACGCTCGACAGCGCCTCGCCGCTCATGCCCGACGCACAGGGAATTTACCCGATCCCCGAGCCCGGCCGGAAACGCGACCGCGAATACTAAACCGCCGGCGTGAAAAATTTGTTACCCCCTTAAATTACCCCAACATGAATCTCCCCTCATCCAACCGCCGCGCGTTTCTCAAAACCTCGGCCGTGCTGTTTTCCGCCCCGCTGATTTTACCGAGTCGCGTCTGGTCCGCCGAGAGCGCCCCGAGCAAGCGCCTCACGGTCGGTTGCATCGGCATGGGTAAACAAATGGGCGGCCACCTCGGCAGCTGTCTCAACCGCGACGACGTTGAGGTCCTCGCCGTGTGCGACGTCGACACGACCCGCCGCGAGCACGCCAAAAAACGCGTCGATACCGCCTACACCGCCAAAGCCGGCGCCGACTACAAAGGCTGCGCCGCGTACAACGATTTCCGCGAAATCATCGCGCGCAAAGACATCGATCTCGTCATCATCGCCACGCCCGATCATTGGCACGCCTACATCGCCATCGCCGCCGTTCGCGCCGGCAAAGACGTGTATTGCGAAAAACCGCTCACCTACAATGTCCACGAAGCCGTCGAGCTCGTGAAAGAGGTGCGCAAGGCCGACCGCGTTTTTCAAGTCGGCTCCCAACAACGCTCGTCGAAAGAGTTCCGCATCGCCGCCGAGCTCGTGCGCAACGGCGTCCTCGGTCGCGTCGATGCCATCCATGTTTCCTTCGGCGATCCCGCCAAGCCGTACACGTTGCCCGCCGAACCAATGGAGCCCGGTCTCGACTGGGATCGTTGGTGCGGCCCCGGCCCGCTCGTCGCTTACAACCCGGCACTCAGCCCACGCGGCATCCATAATAATTATCCCGACTGGCGCCTCACGTGGGAATTTGGCGGCGGCATGATCACCGACTGGGGCGCGCACCACATCGACATCTCTCAATGGGCGCTCAACGCCGACGCCAGCGGCCCCGTCGAAGTCCGCGCCCCGCAAAACTGGGCCACCGCCAAACGCGGCGCGCAACTCGTCTACGCCGACGGCACCGTGCTCACGCACGTCCGCGGCAAAGGCGTCTCGTTCTACGGCACCGAGGGCGTGTGCCACGTGAACCGCGGCAAATTCGAGCTCATCATGGAAGGCAAGACGGTCCATAAATTCTGGGACAAAGAAACCGACAAGGGCACGTCGATGGAACGCGAGGTCACGCTCACCGAGCGCGAGTTCCTAGCGAATGCGAAAGTGAAACTCTACAACAGTAAGAGCCACTTCGAGGATTTCATCAGCTGCGTCCGGTCGCGCCAACGCCCGATCTGCGACGTCGAGATCGGCGCCCGCAGCGCGATCGCGTGTCACGTGATGAATTTCGCCTACCACTACGGCGCCAACGCCAAGTGGAATCCCGCGAAAAATAAATTCGCCAGCGGCGGCAGCTCGAAGTGGCTCACGCGCGACCACTATCGCGGCGGCTGGAGCGTTTGATGGGACCGCCGGGCGACCGGCGGAATCGCCGACCTGGTGCGAGCAAAGCCGAATCGCTCGGCTCGCACCCGCGCCGCGGAATTTTAGAAACTGACCGGGGTCGAAAGCGTGTAAGCGCGGTGGATTTCCAAGGTCGAGCCCGCCCTTTGCCATCGGTGTGGAACAGGCAACATCGAAGCCGGGTTTGATCAGCATCACAGCAAACGAGAGGTCGATCGCGGCTTGGTCTGGAGCGTGATGAAACGCTCCCGATCCGCGACGCAGCTTAATTAAAGCCATCGCCGATATCGTGATTTTTCATCGGCCCGCTGCGTTTGAAAAAAGAAATTTGCCAGAATGGTGCGCGCGGTTGCCTTTCGCCTCTCGCGCAATCTATCAAAGCCCGACGGATTGCCGCGTTGCCCCTCGACCTATGAAAACCCTTCGTCTCGCCACCCTCGCCGCTCTGTGCGCCACGGCCTCTGCCGCTGACACCCTCACGACGCGCAATCCCAACCCTTCCGCGCCCGCTGCGGCCGTCGGCACCGCCTTCGACGCCGCCAAAGAACTCCCCCGCTACCTTCCCGTCGAGCCCGCCGCCGCTCTCGCCACGTGGAAAGTGAAACCCGGCTTCAAACTCCAGCTCGCCGCCCACGAGCCCCAAGTCCGCGATCCCATCGCCATCACCTTCGACGAAAATGGCCGCATGTTCGCCTGCGAGATGATCGATTATTCCGAGCGCCGCGACGCCACGCCACACCTCGGTCGCATTTCCATGCTCGAGGACAAAGACGGCGACGGTATTTACGAAACCACTACGGTTTTTGCCGAAAATCTTCCTCTGCCCACCGGCCTCATCTGGGCCAACGGCGGGCTCTTCGTCGCCGCCACGCCGAACATCTGGCGCCTCGAAGACCGCGACGGCGACGGCCGCGCCGAGGTGCGCGAAGTGGCGTTCACCGGTTTCGGCACGGGCCTAAAAGCCCTCAACGTCCAAGCCATGCTCAACAGCTTCGTCTGGGGCCAAGACAACCGCGTCCACGTCCAAGGCGGCCTCGGCAACCGCGGCGTCATCAGCAGCCCGAAACGCCCCGATCTTCCTGGCGAAGAACTGGCCGCCCGCGATTTCTGGTTCGACCCGCGCACGTACGCCTTCGGCTTCGAGGCCGGCGGCGCGCAGTACGGCATGAGCCTCGACAACTACGGCCGCAAATTCGCCTGCTCCAACTCCGACCACCTCCAGTTTTTCCTCTACGACGAGCGTTACGCCGCGCGTAATCCGTTTTTCACAACCCCGCCCGCTCGCCAAAGCATCGCTGCCGACGGTGGTGCCGCCGAGGTCTTCCGCATCAGCCCCGACGAGCCTTGGCGGATCGTTCGCACGCGCTGGCGCATCGGCGGCGTCGTCAAAGGCATGGTCGAAGGCGGCGGCCGCGTGAGCGGTTATTTCACCGGCGCCACGGGCACCACCGTTTTCCGCGGCGACGCCTACGGCGAAGATTTCGTGAACAACTCCTTCAGCGGCGACGCCGGCGGCCAACTCGTTCATCGCAAAAAAATTTCCCCCGACGGCGTGAGCCTCATCGGACGCCGCCCCGCCGACGAACAAGGCTACGAATTCGCCGCCAGCACCGATACGTGGGTACGCGTCGTGAATTTCGCCAACGCGCCCGACGGCACACTCCACATCTGCGACATGTACCGCGAAGTTATCGAACATCCATGGAGCATCCCTCAAGAGATCAAACAACACCTCGATCTCAACAGCGGTCATACCCGTGGCCGCCTCTACCGCCTCGTGCCCGACAATGCCACCTGGCAACGTCGCGCCCGCGTCGCCCTCGGCTCCGCCTCCACCGCCGAACTCGTCGCCACCCTCGCCCACCCCAACGGTTGGCACCGCGACACCGCCGCCCGCCTCCTCTACGAACGCCAAGACCCCAGTGCCGTCCCGCTCCTCGTCGCTCTTTTCCACTCGGCCGTCTCACCCCTTGCCCAACACCACGCCCTCGGCGTCCTCGACGGCCTCGGCGCGCTGACCGAGGACCCCGTGCTCCTCGCCCTCGCCAGCCCCGACGCCCGCCTCCGCGAACACGCCATCGTCTACGCCGAGAAACTCGCCACTCGCGCCGCGCCCTCAGCGGCGCTCGTCGCACATCTCACCGCGCTCGTAAACGACTCCGACCCACGCGTTCGCCTGCAACTCGCCTTCACGCTCCCCGTCGCGCCCGCCCTCGCCCCCGCCGTTGCGCAACTCGCCGCCCGCGACCACGCCGACACGTGGATCTCCGCCGCGCTCCTCAGCGCCCCGCCCGCCGCGCTCAACGCCACGCTACTGCCCGCCTTCACGCGCGACCTCGCCACCGCGCAAGCCGCCGCCCCGTTTGTCGCCAAACTCATCGAGATT
>CAJAFD010000364.1 GCA_903938935.1 uncultured Opitutia bacterium | reverse complement strand
CACGACGGAGTTAAACGAATCGCTGACCGCGATGGGCCAACATCCGATCTTCGCCACCGACACGCAGGCGATCTTGGAGAAAATCGGCTTCTTCCTCGATGAAGAGCACGAGGATATTTACCGCTTCCTGCGCACGCGGAATCTCGCCGGCGACGAACTTTCGCGTCGCATCAGCGAAGACCTCGACGTGGCCCGCGTCATTCGGCGCGCCTCGGAAAAATGGGATGGCGGCTACACGTTGTGCGGGCAGATCGGCAACGGCGACGCCTTCGTCGCGCGCGATCCTTCGGGCATCCGGCCGGCGTTTTATTTTCAAAACGACGAAGTGATCGCTTTCGCCTCGGAGCGAGCGCCGTTGATGACGGTGTTCGATCTTGCGGTGGAGCAGGTGCAAGAAGTCACGCCCGGTCACGTCGTCGTGATGAAACGTCGCGGGACTATCACATCGACGCAGTTCACCGCGTCACTGCCGCGCACCTCGTGCTCGTTTGAGCGGATTTATTTCTCTCGCGGCAACGATTTGGACATCTATCGCGAGCGGCAGGCGCTCGGAGGTGGTTTGGCCAATCAGGTGATCAAATCGATCCATCACGACTGGGGTAACACCGTTTTCAGTTTTATTCCCAATACCGCGGAAGTCGCTTACTACGGCCTGATGTCGGAGCTGCGCACGCGGCGGCGGGACGAGGTCAAAGCGGCTATTCTCCAGGCCAGCGCGGCAGGCCAACTCAACGAAGCGCTCCTCGACGACCTCATTTTGCGCAACTGGCCGCGCGGGGAAAAAGTCGTGAGCAAGGATATCAAGATCCGCACGTTTATCGGCCAAGAAGGCATGCGCAACCAGCTCGCGAGTCACGTCTACGACATCACTTACGGCTCCGTAAAACCCGGCGATAATCTGGTCTGCGTGGACGATTCCATCGTGCGCGGGACGACGTTGCGGAAATCGATTTTGCGTATCCTCACGCGGCTCAACCCGCGGAAGATCGTGATCGTGTCGACGGCGCCACAGATTCGTTATCCGGATTGCTACGGCATTGATATGTCGGAGCTCGGCAAGTTCGTGGCTTTCGAGGCGGCGGTGGCGTTGCTTAAAGAACGCGGCCAAGCGGCGGTGCTCGATGAAGTCCACACCTTGTGCCGCGCCGAAGTCGCGAACCCGACCGGCACCAACCACGTGCGCAAAATTTACGAGTCGTTTACGCCGGAGGAAATCTCGGCGAAGATCGTCGAGCGCGTGCGCCCGCGGGACATCGATTGGCAGGGCGAAATTGAGATCATTTTTCAGACGATTGAAAATCTGCACGCCGCGGTGCCGGAACATTCCGGCGATTGGTACTTCACGGGTAAATATCCCACGCCCGGTGGTTACCGCGTCGTCAATCAGGCGTACTTGAACTATTTTGAAAAATCCGAGGGCCGGAGCTATTGAGCCGGCCTGAAGTTTTCATCCGACCATGTCGCTTTCCTACGAATCCTCCGGGGTGAATTACGATCAGCTCGATGCCTTCAAGCGGGCGTGTCAGCGCGCGGCGCGCACGACGGCGCCGCTGTTGGCGAAGCACGGTTACGCCGAGCCTGCGTCCACGCGCGGTGAAAGTTGTTACCTCATGGAAGCGGCCGACCATTACCTCGCGCACGTCGAGGAAGGCCTCGGCACTAAGAATCTCGTGGCCGACGCGGTGTACGCGCAGACGGGTAAAAATTTCTATCGGGAAATCTCCATCGATACGGTGGCTACGATCGTGAACGACCTGATCACGTGCGGCGCGTTGCCGATTTCGGTGGCGATGCATGCGGCGGTGGGTGAATCGGCGTGGTTTACGGACGAGGCGCGGATGCAGGCGCTGGTCGATGGCTGGGCGGCGGGTTGCCGCAAGGCCGGCGCCGTGTGGGGCGGCGGCGAAACACCAACCCTGCGCGGGATCGTCAACGCCAACGCCATCGTGCTCGCCGGCTCAGCGGTGGGTAAAATTCAGCCCAAATCGCAGCGCATCACGGGCGACGTGCGCGACGGCGATGCGATCATCTTTTTGGCTTCGACGGGGGTTCAGACCAACGGACTCAGCTTGTGCCGGTTGATCGCGGAGAAATTACCCCTCGGTTATCAGACGCCCATCGGTCACGGCGATGCGCGCACGTACGGTGAGGCGCTGCTCGCGGCGTCGGCGATTTACGTGGATTTCGTCGGCCGCTGCCAAGCAGACGGGCTGAAACTCAATTATGTTTCCCACGTGACGGGCCACGGCTGGCGGAAATTAATGCGACTCGATGAGCCGTTTGTTTACGAGATTACCGAGCCACGCGCCGCGCCGGCGTTGTTTAAATTCTTGATGGAGGCTGGGCCGATCACTCTGCGTGAGGCCTACGCGACGTTTAACATGGGCATCGGGTTCGCCGCTTACGTGGCGCCGGAGTTGGCGTCCGCCGTCGTTGCGGCTGCGCAGGCTTGCGGTCACGAGGCTTGGGTCGCGGGCAACGTGAAAAAAGTCGGCGACAAAAAAGCCGTCGTGATTCCTTCGCTGGGGTTGGAATACGACGGCTCGACCTTGCAGGTGCGCTGAGGCCGCGGCGGATCAACCGCCGTAGCACTCGAGATATTTCAGGCCCGTGCTCGTGTTGAAGATCACGACGGTGTCGTCGGGCTTCACTTGGTTGGCGGCGAGCAAGGTCTTGAGTGCGGCGTAGCAAGCGCCGCCTTCGGGGGCCGTGAAGACGCCCTCGGTGGATCCGACTTCTTTGGTGCAGGTGATCATCTGCTCGTCAGAAATGGCGATGGCACCGCCGCCGGATTGGCGGAGAGCGTTGAGCATGATGAAATCACCAATGGCTTTAGGTACGCGCAAACCGGAGGCGCGGGTGTGCGCGCCGAGGTGCTCGGCGGCGAATTTATCGCCCTGCGTGAAGGCGCGGACGATCGGCTGGCAACCTTCGGCTTGCACGCTGTACATCCGCGGGCGCTTCGCATCGATCCAGCCCATGCGCTCCATTTCGTCGAAGGCTTTCCACATGCCGACGAGGCCCGTCCCACCGCCGGTGGGATAAAGAATGATGTCGGGCAGCGTCCAGTTGAGTTGCTCCGCGAGTTCGTAGCCGAGGGTTTTTTTGCCTTCAGCGCGGTAAGGTTCTTTTAACGTTGAAACATCGAACCAGCCCTCGGCGACTTTGCGTTTGGCGACCTCGGCACCGCAGTCGGTGATGAGGCCGTTGATGAGTGTGACGTGGGCGCCCATTTGCTCGCATTCGATGATGTTGGCCTTGGGCGTGTCGCGCGGCATGAAGAGATGCGCTTCCATCCCGGCGCGGGCGGCGTAGGCGGCGAGGGCGCCGGCGGCGTTGCCGGCAGACGGGGCCGCGAGTTTTTTGAGGCCATAGTGCTTGGCCATGGAAACGGCGGCGGTCATGCCGCGGGCCTTGAAACTGGCGGTGGGATTCTGCGCTTCGTCTTTGATGAACAGGCGGCTGAGGCCGTGTTTGGCGCCAAGGCGCGGGGCGGGTAGGAGCGGGGTCCAGCCTTCGCCGAGCGTGACGATGTCGGCGGGGTTTTTTACGGGAAGGACTTCGCGGTATCGCCAGAGGGATTTCTCACGGGTGCGCAGGGATTCTTTGGTGAGAGTCTTCGCGGCGGCGACGAGGTCGTAGTGGGCGAAGAGCGGTTTGCCGCAGGCGGTGCAGACGTTTTGAGGGACGGCCGCGTCGTGTTCTTTATTGCAGGCGGTGCAGGCGAGGTGCGTGAGATGCATCGGAGCAAAGGCAAAGCCGGAGGCGTGCGCGATGCAATCGCCGCTTTGAATATCTAAAAGAGCGGGGCTTTAGTTGAGCAACTTTGGGTAGGTGCGCTGAAGGAGTGTTTCGGGAATGGGGATCACGCAGATGTTCATTGCGCGGCCATCGGCGGAGAGTTTCGCCGACTGGATCTGGATGCGTGCAATGTCGGCGTTGAATGTCTGCCGGCAGTAAAGACGCCGCCGTACTCACGACGCTCACGTCGGGCACTTACACCGCGCTCGTCGAGCTCTACGTGGTGCCGTGATTATTCCGGTTTAAGCGAATCGGGCGGGAGCAGCGTTGACGGGGTAGGAATGCAGCGACAACTCTCGGTTAACCCCAGTCTGTATGCGCCCCATTGTACAAATTTCGTTGGACCTCACGGATCGTAAAGAAGCGCTCGAAACCGCCGCGTTGGCGATGCGTGCGGGCGTGGATTGGCTCGAGGCCGGTACGCCGTTTATTTTGGCCGAAGGCGTCCATGGCGTGCGGGCGTTGCGGGAGCGTTTCCCCGGCGTGCCGATCGTCGCGGATCTGAAAATCATGGACGGTGGTTATCTCGAGGCCGAGATGATGGCCAAGGCCGGCGCGACGCACGTCGTCGTCATGGGCCGTGCGCACGAAGAGACGCTCAAATGCGTCGTCAAAGCGGGGCGTGATTACGGCGTAAAAATCATGGGCGATAATCTGGGCTTTCCCGACATGGTCGCGGGCGCAAAATTTATCGAGGATCTCGGCTGCGACTATGTGATTCACCACATCGGCTACGACGAGCGCCGCGGGATCGCTGCCGCGGGACGACGCATGCCGAGCCCGCTCGATGATCTGCGCGCGGTGGTGGCGGCGGTCAACGTGCCCGTCCAAGCCGTGGGTGGTCTCACGCTTGAGCAGGCGGTGCGCACGCCGGAGTTTGGGGCGCCGCTGGTCGTGATCGGCGCGCCGCTGGCGGTGGATGCGGATGCGTTTCGCACCGCCGATGGTAATCTCGAAGGCACGCTGCGCATCATCTGCGAGCGCGTCCATGGCTACGGCGATGTGCCCGTAGGAAAATTTCCCCGATGAAAAGTCCCGCCGTCGTCAACTACTCGTCTGAACCCCACAGCGTAGAATTACGCGAAGTTTCTCGGCCTGAGCCTGGCCCCGAGGACATCATCCTGGCGGTCGAGGCGGTCGGCGTGTGCGGCAGCGATCTGCATCAATGGACGGCCTCGCACAGTTGGAAGGTCAATTATCCTGTCGTCCTGGGCACGAGTTCGGTGGACGCATCGCCGAACTCGGATCGGCGGTGCGCGGCTGGAAAGAAGGCGACCGCGTCGTGAGCGAGACGGCCGCGGTGATTGATCCCGATAGCCCGCTGACGCGCGAAGGACTTTATAACTTGGAGCCCTCGCGCAAGGGCTTCGGCTAT
>CAJAFD010000363.1 GCA_903938935.1 uncultured Opitutia bacterium | reverse complement strand
GGCGGAGCGGGCGGAGCGGGCGGCGGTGAGTTCGCGGATGAAGGCGAGGGCTTCGGTGTAATCGCGTTGGCGGCGGGGCGTGGCGCGCAGGGCGGGCGGCAGCAGGGCGGGGCGGAGGTTGGTGACGAGCAACGTGGACTCGCGGAAGGAGGCGAGTTGTTTTAGACCGGTCATGATGCCGGCGCGCGTAAAGAGCGGTGTAGCGGCGTGGGGTGTGGCGGCGGCGTCCCAGTGGAAGAAGCCGTGTTGCGAGAGGTCGGCGAAGCGCTGGGCGAGGAGCTTGGCCGCGGCGGCGTTGAAGGCGTCGTCAAAGGTCGCGGCGAACTCGGGGTGCTCGGCGGTCTGGGTTTCGAGCTCGCCGAGGCTGAAGGTGATGGCGGTCTTGATCTGCTCGGCGAGGTAGAGGTCGCGGCCGGTGACGTGCGCGAAGAGCTCGTTAATGAAGTGCAGGCGACGGAGGTCGTCGCGGGAGCGCGTCATTTCTGCGGTTTGTCGAGGCTGCTGATCTCGTCGACGAATTCGGTGACGTCGCGGAATTCTTTGTAAACGCTGGCGAAGCGCACGTAGGCGACTTGGTCGATGTTGCGCAGGCGTTGCATGACCCCGTGGCCGAGGGCGTGTGAAGGAATTTCAGTGTCGAATTGGGCTTCGACGGAATCCATCACGTCCTCGACGAGCATGGCGATTTGTTCGAGGTCGACGGGGCGTTTGTGGCAGGCGGCGCGGACGGCGCGGACGAGTTTCTCGCGGTCAAATTCTTCGCGGCGGCCATCGCGTTTGATGACGACGACGCCGTCACGCAGGACGGCTTCGGTCGTGCTGTAACGGTGGCCACATTCGAGGCATTCGCGGCGACGGCGGATGGTGGAGCCTTCTTTGCTGATGCGAGAATCGATGACCTTGTCCTCGATGGAGGTGCATTTGGGGCAGCGCATGATCAGGAGAGCGACAGAAAGTTTTTCAAAATGTTCATTCCGCCTTCGGTCGCGATGGACTCGGGATGGAATTGGACGCCCCAGATCGGGAGTGTGCGGTGGCGGAGGCCCATGACCTCGCCCTCGGCGGTCTCCGCGGTGATCTCGAGGGCGGCGGGAAACGTGGCGCGGTCGACGAGCAGCGAGTGGTAGCGCGTGGCGGCGAAGCCTTGGGGCATGCCGTGGAAAACGTCGGTGTTTTTGTGCAGGATCGGCGAAGTCTTGCCGTGCATGAGGCGGCTGGCGCGGACGACATTACCGCCGTAAAAATGGCCGATGGATTGGTGGCCGAGGCAGACGCCGAGGATGGGCTTCACGCCGGCGAATGCCTGGATCATGTCAAGCGAGACGCCGGCTTCGGCGGGCGAGCAAGGGCCGGGTGAAATTAGGATACGATCCGGGTTGAGCGCGAGGGCTTCGGCCGGGGTAATCTGGTCGTTGCGAAACACGCGTTGGGTCACGCCCAACTGGCCAAAGTATTGGACCAAGTTGAAGGTGAAGGAGTCGTAGTTGTCGATGACGAGGAGCACGGTAGTCGGGTAACTACTACCTCGTGGATTGACAGCGGGGTCAAGCGCGCGGGTAGGGTGGGGCGCCGCTATGCCCGATCATTTCCAGTTGTTAAAGACCGATACCGCCACCGCTGCCCGTCGGGGTCGCTTGCGCACGCGGCACGGCACGATCGAGACGCCGATCTTTATGCCGGTCGGCACGCAGGGTACGGTGAAATCGCTCACGCCCGTGCATCTGCGCGAGATCGGTTCGCAGATCATCCTCGGCAACACGTACCATCTCAATCT
>CAJAFD010000362.1 GCA_903938935.1 uncultured Opitutia bacterium | reverse complement strand
GGTCGCCGCCGCATACATGCAACAACGACTCCGCGCCGACAGCACCGCTGGTTTCAATGCCGCGACCACGGAGCTCATCGCCAATCTCAAGCTCCAGCTCGAGTCCTTCCGCGAGCGCGTGAAAAACGCGCCCGGCGAAGTCCGCATCGAACATCGTCCCGGCTACACCGGCGGCGGCAGTTTGGGAGCGGGCTTCGCCTCGATCCTCGGCTTGCTGTTGCTCGCCCGCGCCTGCGCGCGGCATCGCGCATGAAGACTCCGACCGCCGCTCCAGCCCACGCTCAACCTTTCCCGTGGGCGAGTGTTTGCGTGATCGCCTTCACGCTCGGCGTCGCCGCGCAACCCGCGCTCGCGCCGACGTTGCTTTACGAACGCCTCGCGCTTTTGCGCGGTGAATATTGGCGCTTTTGGACCGGCCATTTTGTGCATTTTGGGTCGAGCCATCTTTATTGGAATCTCGCGATCTTTGCGGTCGCGAGCATCTGGTCGGAGCGCCTCGCTCCCGGTCGCACGCGCCTGTTGCTTGTTGTTGCGCCGGGCCTCATCGGGCTCGCGCTTTATGGGCTCGAGCCTGCGCTCACGACGTACGGCGGCCTTTCCGGCGTCGCCACGGCGATGCTCGTATTTCTCGCCTACACGCAACTCGCGCGTCTCGCGGCCGCCCCCGCGGGCCCCCAGAAGAACGAGCCCTCCGCTCCGTCCCCGACCTCGGATCGCTGGTTTTGGCGCGCGGTGCTTGCCTTGATCCTACTGAAAGTCGGCGCCGAATTCGCCCTGCAACAACCGTTCTTCGCCCGCTTCGCCCCGGCGGGTATTCGCGCGGTGCCGTTGGCGCACTTGATCGGCGTGTTGGTCGCCACGGTCATGCACCGCAATCTCCGCGGTTTTAGTCCCCGGAATTTGCCGCGTCGTACGGGTTGAGATTTCTCGTCGCCTCTGGCCGGCGGACGGTTTTTCTCGACGCATGGGATTTTTCGACCGCCTCGCTGGCAAAAAAACTTCAGCTCAATCCGCTCCGACTCCGGCCGCCGCGTTTGTTGCGCCGGCCACGCCCGTCGCCAGTGTGACCGCGGGCAACTTACTCCCACGCCTTGCGGCCGCGCGCGAACGCCTCGATGCCCGTGATCTGCCTGGCGCCCTCGCGATCTACGAAGAGATCCTCGCCGCGGCCGGCGATCGTGCCGATATCCTCGTCACCATTTCCGGCGATCTCGGCTCCACGGGTCACGTGGCCAGCATCGTCGAGCTGATCGCTCCGCGTTACGATGCCGAGAAACACGGCCCCGCCACCGGCCTGAATCTTCTCCAAGCTTATCTCGCCCTCCGCCAAGCCGACGCCGCGCAGCACGTCCTCGATATTCTTTTCGAGCTCAATCGCCCCGAACTCGAAGACCGGCTCCACGGCTTTTCCAACGCCATCGCCGAGCTCATCGTCTCCGGCGCACCTCCGCTTCCGCTGCACGGTGCCACCGCCGATTCCTCGCCACTCGCCGCCGCCGAACCCATCGTCGCCAAGGTCGACCTCGTCAGCATCAGCAAACCTATCTGGTTTTACGGCCTCGAGCCGCTCGCCGAGAAAATTCTCCCCGCCAAAGGCAGTCGTCTTCGTCGGATCGCTTTCGCCCAACTCGCGCTGCCCGGCGCTTACACCGACCTTCTCGCCGCCCAAGCTCAGCCCGAAGACGAGCTCGGCCGCCTCTCGCGCGCGATCCCACTTTGGTTCGCGGAAACCTTTTATTTTTCGCCGCATTACGCGCCGATCGCCGCGATCGGTCTTTTTCAACCCGCCGGTACCACCGTCAAACAACCCGTCATCTTCGGCGCCGAGTGGACCACCGACAACCTCCGCCAACTCTGCGATTCGCCCAATGGCGACGGCCTCGACTACATCTTCACCGGCGCCCTGCGCCAGCAAGCCGGCGATTACGAACTGCTCCTGCGTGTCTGGGAGGTGAAAAAATTCCGCGAACGTAAACAATTTCTCGTTCGCTGGACCCCCGCCACCGCCGATGCCGAACTCGGTAAACTCCCCGCGCAACTCCGCCTCTTCATGGAATGGACCTCCGAGAAAAACGGCCTGCCCTACGCCGCGCCCGCCGCGCCCCGCGCTTGGCTCGAAACCCTCGGCGCCTCCCTCGGCCTCTTCCTCGCCGAAAAAAATCTGCTGCCGAAAGAAATTCTCCCGCCCCTCGCGCCGGCGTTCTCAGCCCTCGCGCCGCAGACCGCCAG
>CAJAFD010000361.1 GCA_903938935.1 uncultured Opitutia bacterium | reverse complement strand
TGGGCGCCGGTGAGCGGCACAGCAACATCGGCGGTGCGATCGTGGCGCAGATAGAGGAGGCCGGTCTCATGCGGACCGCCGAGCCATTTGTGGCCGCTGAGCGCGAACGAATCACAGCCGATGGCGGCGAAGTTCACGGGAATCATACCAACGGATTGGGCGCCATCGATGTGGAACCAAATGCCACGTGCCGAGGCGAAGGCCGCAATCTCGCGCACGGGCATCACGAGTCCGGTGGTGCACGTGATGTGGCTGACTTGGATCACGCGGGTGCGGGGTGTAACGAGTTCGCTGATACGCGCGAGGTTGGCGGCGGGGCTGGCGTTGTCGGGGACGAAAATTTTCACCTTCACGCCGCGCAGGTTGGCTTGGTTATACCAAGTGAAAGAACCGCCCGGGTGCGCGTGAGATTCGAAAATGACTTCGTCGCCTTCGCGCAGTTTGAGACCGGCGGCGATGATGGACGTGGCTTCGGTGGCGTTGCGCGTGAAACAAATTTCGTGGGGCTTCACGCCGGTGTAGCGCGCGAGCGTCTCGCGGGCCGGCTCGATCAAAGCGTAACCGGTTTCAGAATGCTCCTGGAGCTGGAGCATGGTGGAGAAAACTTTGTCGAGCACCGGCTGCGGCGTGGGTCCGAGACCGCCGACGTTGAGATAAGTCGGGTTATCAAGCAGAGGAAACTGGGCGCGGACGGCGCGCCAGTAGGCTTCAGCGTTGCCCGTCGGAAACGGCGGGAGCGGAGCCGTCGCGGTTTTGCCCGTCGCGGCGGCGCGAGCGGGCGAGCTGAGCGCGAGTGCACCGAGCGCGCCGACCCCGAAATTTTGCAGAAAGGAGCGGCGGTCGGGGTTCATGCGGTGGATTGAAATGTGAGCGTGTGGTCGAGGTGGAGTTCCGCGCCGGCCGCGAGCTCGAGGTTTTGGTCGAATTGAACCGGTAAGGCCGCGAGGGGATAATTGCGACGCACAAACCACGGGAGCGGGCCGGGGTTATTTTCGAAACGGATTTTCACGCGGTGGAGCGTGCCGTCGAGTTGACCGTGCCATTCCATCCAGCGGGCTGAGGCGCCGTGGACGGCGGGGATACCATCGAGGCCACCTTCGGCGGTGACTTTAATCGTCGGGTCGAGGTGATCGTCGAGGAGCTCGCGGGCGCCGCGGAATTGGAGGCCATTGTAGTGCGAGCCGGCGAGGCCACCGTGCGAATGTGGGTTGCCGAGCGAAAGTGTGCGACCGCTGACGTTGGTGAGGTGGCTGCGCCAGTGGAGCGACCAAGCTTGGGCGGCTTCGTCGACGGTGAGGACGAGCGTGCGTGTCTCGCGGAAAAGCGTCTCGGCGAGGCGACGCCAGGCGAGCGTGTGAACGAGCGTGGCGGTCGTGCCGGAGGCTTCGAGGCGCGTCCACTCGAGGTGGTTTTGCGAGCCGTGATCGTCGCGCCATTTATAGCCATCGCCGCGCAGACACGTGGGGCCGCCCCAGAAGTTGGCGCCGGAGACGTTGTTCAGCGTAAAGCTGAGCGCGTGGTGCCAGGGGTGATCGTTGGGGCGGAAGTTGGTGAGCGTGTCGCCGGCGAGCGTGTTGACGGGGTGCGCGTAGGGGCGCGGAGATTCGTTGGCTGCGGTCGTCGGGCAGTAGACGTAGCGCAGCAAAACGCCTTCGCCGCAGTGGACGGTGACAGCGGAGCCGGGAGCGTGATCGAGGCGGAGCGTTTTCATGAGCGAGCAGCGAGGGTGAAGGTTTCTTGGAAAGTGCCGCCGGAGAATCGGCGCGTGGTCGCAGCCGAGTCGGGCGCGATGACCGTGAGGTCGAGGCCGGCGGGGGCGTTGATCTTGAGCGTAAATTGACCGGCGTGAATTTGCCAGGCAACTTCGATGGGGCCGTGCGGCGTGCAGACGCTGCCGGCGGCGTGGGAAAGTCCGCAGAGATGCGGTTGAATGGTGACGCGCGCGAAACCGGGCGCGGTCGGAGTGACGCCCAAGATGCGTTGGAGAAACTCGAGCGCGGGATGCGCGGACCACGCGTGACAGAGCGAGCGCCAGTAGGAGTTTTCCTCGACGAAGGTCGTCAGACCGTAATCGAGCGATTCGTGCCACGGGCCGAGGTAAGTCGGCATGCGGTCGTAAAGTCCGGCGCGCACGAGCGCAGTGAAAATAAAGTGCCAGCAGAAGAACGAGCCGGGAGCGAGTTTCGCATCGAGCGGGAAACGCTCGAAGATCCGCTTGATCTCACGCGGACCGGCGA
>CAJAFD010000360.1 GCA_903938935.1 uncultured Opitutia bacterium | reverse complement strand
TCAGCGCGACGATTCCGAGAACATGTAACCACAGACGCATGTAACGATGAGGCGATAAATCACGCCGCAGCGCAAATCCTTTGCCGGCTAATCGCCTCGATCAACGTCGGCGTAAAAACAAAAAACCCCGTGCGCCGATAAAGGACGCACGGGGTTTCGCCATCGCTGCGGAGCTGGGATGATTAAGGCTTAACTTCGGTCGCTGCCGGCGGCGTTTTTTGTTTAAACGTCAGTTTCTCGCCGTCGCGTTCGACGAGGACGGCTTCGCCTTCTTTGACGTCGCCTCGCAGCAACGCCTCGGCGAGGGGATCTTCGACGTAGTGTTCGACGGCGCGACGCAGCGGACGGGCGCCGTATTTCTCATCGTAACCTTTATCAATGAGCAGTGATTTCGCCTCGGCGGTGAACTCGAGAGTAATCTTCCGCTCGACCAGACGCTTGGCGAATTTCGTGATCTCGATCTCGACGATTTTGATGAGGTCGTTCTTGTCGAGCGGGCGGAAGAACACGATGTCCGAGATGCGATTGAGGAACTCGGGCTTGAAGACGCGCTTGGCTTCTTCGAGCACTTTTTCGCGCATCTTCTCCGCGTCGTTGAAACTCGCGGCAGCGGCGGCGAAACCCATCGAGGTCTGGCGCTGGAGCAGAGCGGCGCCGACGTTGCTCGTCATGATGATGATCGTGTTGCGGAAATCGACGGTGCGACCGAGCGAATCGGTGAGGCGACCATCTTCAAGAATCTGCAACAGAATCTGGAGCACATCGGGATGCGCTTTCTCGACTTCGTCGAAAAGGATGACGGCGTAAGGCCGACGGCGGACGGCCTCGGTGAGTTGACCGCCTTCTTCGTAGCCGACGTAGCCGGGAGGCGAGCCGACCAGACGCGAGACGGCGAATTTCTCCATGTACTCGCTCATGTCGATCTGGATAAGCGCGTCTTGGTTGCCGAACATCTGCATGGCGAGCTGCTTGGCGGTCTCGGTTTTGCCGACGCCCGTGGGGCCGACAAACATGAACGAGCCGATCGGCCGGCGCGGGTCTTTGAGATCGGCGCGGGAGCGACGCAGCGCGCGCGCGATGGCACTGGCGGCGAGCTCTTGGCCGACGACGTTTTTCTGAATCTCGAGTTCGAGGGTGAGGAGTTTCTCGCTCTCTTTTTTCTCCATGCGCGAGAGCGGAATGCCGGTCCAATCGGCGACGACCTGCATCATGAGGTCTTCGTCGATGGCGATGCGTTTCTCGTCGCGAGATTTGCGCCATTCAGCGGTGATCTCGTCTTGTTTGGCACGGAGCTGTTTCTCGGTGTCGCGGTGTTTGGCCGCTTCCTCGAAGTGCTGGTCGGCGATGGCCTTTTCTTTGAGCACGCAGACGTCCTCGATTTCCTTCGTGAGACCTTCGATGTCCGGCGGGCGTACGAGGGCGGAGATGCGGGCGCGAGAGCCGGCTTCGTCCATGACGTCGATGGCCTTGTCGGGCAGGAAGCGGGCCGTGATGTAGCGATCGGAGAGTTTGGCGGCGGCCTCGAGGGATTTGTCGGTAAACGTGGCTTTGTGGTGATCTTCGTATTTGCCGCGGATGCCTTTGAGGATGGTGATCGTATCTTCAACGGAGGGCGGCTCGACTTTCACGCTCTGGAAGCGGCGATCGAGGGCGGAATCTTTTTCGATGTATTTCCGGTATTCGTTGAGCGTGGTCGCACCGATGCACTGGAGCTCGCCGCGGGAAAGCGCGGGTTTGAAGATATTAGAGGCATCCATGGCGCCTTCGGCGGCGCCGGCGCCGACGATCGTGTGCATCTCGTCGATGAAGATGATGACGTTTTTGGCGCGTTTCACTTCGTCCATCACGGCTTTGATGCGTTCTTCGAATTGGCCGCGGTATTTGGTACCGGCAACCATGAGCGCGAGATCGAGCGTGATGACTTTTTTGTCGGCGAGAATTTCCGGGACGTTGCCGGCGACGATTTCTTGCGCGAGGCCTTCGGCGATGGCGGTTTTACCGACGCCGGCTTCACCGATGAGGACGGGGTTATTTTTCGTGCGGCGGCAGAGGATCTGGATGACGCGGCGAATCTCGTTTTTGCGGCCGACGACGGGGTCCATTTCGCCTTTGCGGGCGAGTTCGGTGAGATCGCGGCCGAAGGCTTTGAGCGCGGGGGTTTTGACTTCTTTTTTATCGTCGGTGGCACCGGCGGCGCGTTGCGGGGTGCCAGCGGCGGCTTCTTCACCGGGAGTGCCGGCATCGCCCGAACCACTGCCGGAGAATTGCGGATCGAGTTCGCGGAGGATTTCGTTGCGGGTGCGCTCGATGTCGATTTCGAGCGACTTGAGCACGCGGGCCGCGACGCCTTCGCCTTCGCGGAGCAAGCCGAGCAAGATGTGTTCGGTGCCGACGTAGGAGTGGCTGAGGGTCTTCGCTTCTTTGCCGGCGAGGGCTAGGACTTTTTTGACGCGTGGCGTGTAGGGAATGCTGCCGGGGGTCTTGGTTTCTTGGCCGGTGCCGACCTGTTTCTCGACGGCGGAGCGCACGGTCTCAAGGTCGAGGCCCATTTTCTGAAGAACGCTCACAGCGACGCCTTGGCCGAGTTTGATGAGGCCGAGAAGGATGTGCTCGGTACCGACGTAGTTGTGGTGAAAACGGTCGGCTTCCTTGCGCGCGAGCGCGAGCACCTGCTGAGCCCGAGGCGTGAAGTTGTTCATCGGTTCTTGTGACATGGCGTAAAGGGGTCGTGGTTTAGTTCTTTCCGTTACTGTTGATCAAAGAGAAATCCGGACGGACGAAATTGGCAAACTCGGAGCGCAGATGAGCGGCGCGGAGTAAATCGCGTTGGGCGGGATCGAATTCGCCTTTCTGGGCGTGTTGGAGGTGTCCGGGTTGCGCTTCGATAAAGAGGCGGTCGATGGTGGAGCGATTAGCATCGGGGAAAACGCCCAGGTCGATGCCGAGCCGGATGAGCGAAAGCAGGTTCATCGCTTCGCTAGAATTAAGCAGGTGGCTATTCTGCATGATGCCGTAAGCGCGCCCAATTTTGTCGAACAATTTGCCGGCATCAGCTTCGAGGAGTTTTTCGCGGGCGTTGAGTTCGTGCTCGATGATGGATTGGAGGACGCTGGTGAGGCGCTTGAGGATTTCCTCTTCGGATTCACCGAGGGTCGTCTGATTAGAGATTTGAAAAATGCTGCCGCTGGCGTCGGAGCCTTCGCCAAAGAGGCCGCGCACGACCATGCCGAGTTGATTCACGGCGCGGACGACTTTCTCCATCTGGCTGGAGATGACGAGCGCGGGCAGGTGCATCATCGCGGAAGCGCGCATGCCGGTGCCGAGGTTGGTGGGGCAAGCCGTGAGGTAGCCGAGCGTGGGTGAAAAGGCGTAGTCGAGGCTGGCCTCAAGGGCCGTATCGAGCTCGTTGATGACGTTCCACGTTTTCTTGAGTTGGAAGCCGGCGCGGAGGACTTGAATGCGGAGGTGATCCTCTTCGTTGACCATGACGGAGACGGTCTGGTCTTTGCTGATGATCACGTTGCTGCCTTGTTTGGAGCCGCTGAGCTCGCGGCTGATGAGGTGGCGTTCGACGAGGATTTGTTTTTCGAGTTCGCCGAGCTGATCGACGGCGACGTTGAGGCTACGTTTGAGCGGGGTGGCGGCGGCGACGGCGGCGGTGCAGATTTCGGCGATGCGGGTGCGTTGCGCAGGTTTCGCCCAGCCGGGGAAGGGCTGGGTGGCGAGATTGCGCGCGAGGCGGATGCGGGTCATCAAGACGATCGCGGTCTTGTTGCTGGCCGCATCGGTCAACTCGGAGGGCGAGGCGATGAGCGAGGCGATCGTCATGGGTGACTCAGCGCGGCGGCGATTGGTGGGTGGCTTGTTTGACTTGGCTGATTTCATCGCGGGTGCGGGCGGCGTCTTCGTAACGCTCGGACTTAATGGCGTCGCTGAGGTCGAGTTCGAGTTTAGAGAGTCGTTCGTGGAGGCTCTGGCGGGCGAGCGCGGCTTGGGGGATTTTGCCTGTGTGTTTGGTGCCCTTGTGCATGCCGTCGAGCATCGGCTCGAGCATGCCCTTGAAGGCGTCGTAACAAGCCGGGCAACCGAAGCGTCCGTGCTTCTTAAAATCAGCCTGGGTAAAACCGCAGGATTCGCAGCGCATCGCTCCGGGAGCGGCCTCGGGGTTTAAAGAGGCTTTAAGCAAAAGATCGGACAGCGAAAAACCGCTCGGATCTGTGACGCCCTTGGCCTGCGCGCAGGCTTCGCAGAGGTCCACCTTGTGCACTTTATTGCTCACGATTTGGGTGAGGTGCACGGTGGCCGGCTTATCACAGAGGTCGCATTTTAAGGGATTGGCCATGGCTCGATAGAAGAATCTAACTGGGAATATGCCGTGAGCCCGCACTCTGGCAAGTGCGGGGCACGAAGAATCTCGGGATCAACCACACGCGGGCGACGCGTCCCGAGAAAGGTAAAAGCGGAGGAAATGGCGTCAGATCCGCGTGCCTTCGACCAAGACGCGCCGGCGGAATGCCGCGAGGACGCGTTGCGTGATAGGACCGGGCTTGCCGTCGCCGATCACGCGACCATCGAGTTTGACGACTGGGATGACCTCAGCCCCAGAGCCGGTGAGGAAACATTCGTCGGCACACCAGATGTCATAGCGCGTCATATCACTTTCGCGCAGCGGGACGCCGATTTCGGCGGCGATATCAATCACCGTATCGCGCGTGATGCCCTTGAGGGCGCCTTGCGACGAGGAAGGCGTGATGATCGTGCCCTTGTGTACGATGAAGACGTTATCCGCGGTACATCCGGCGACGTAGCCCTGCTCGTTCAACATGATCGCCTCGAGCGCACCAAACTGCTTGGCCTCGATCTTGCCGAGGATGTTGTTGAGATAGTTCAGGGATTTGATCGTGGCCGGCAACGCCGCCGGGCCGATGCGCCGCGTGGGCACGGTGACGATGGCGAGGCCGTTATCGTAGTGTTCCTGCGGGTAGAGGGAAATCTTGCTGGCGATGATGAAAATCGAGGGTTTCGGGCAGAGCCAAGGCGCCAACCCCAGATCGCCCACGCCGCGCGTGATCACCAACCGGATGTAGGCGTCCGTGAGACCGTTTTGACGGCAGGTCTCGCAGGTCAGTTCACGTAATTCCGCGCGGGTGTGCGGCATCTGCAGCATGATCGCCTTGGCGGAATACTCCAGGCGCTCCAAGTGCTCCTCTAGCCGGAAAATGTTACCCCCATATAAACGGATGCCCTCAAAGACGCCGTCGCCATAAAGCAGGCCGTGATCAAACACGGACACCTTGGCCTCGGAGGAATCGACGAATTTACCATCCAGATAGATCTTCATCCTGACAACGTAGGGCGCGCACAAAAGCTTTGTCCAGTCCGAGTGCGCGATATTCTGCTTGAGCTCCACCGGGTTCGCGCAATTTTCGACAGACTTTACCCTACCCGCTTAAACCACCCTCCCATGCGTATCTCCGCTAAAAACAAGACCGCCGGCTTCACCCTCATCGAATTGCTCACGGTCATCGCGATCATCGGCATCCTCGCGGCCATCATCATCCCCACCGTCGGCACCGTACGTGAAAAAGCCCAACGCGCCGTCGATTCTAATAATATCCGTGAAGTCCTCAAAGCCGCGCAAATTTATGCCGGCGACAACAACGACCGCCTCCCCGATCCCCAGACCAGCGCGACGTTGATCACCGGTGGCACGGCCGTCTACCGCTGGCCGGGCATCCTCGCCAAAAACAACATCCTCACCGATCCCTCCTTCTACTTCGCGAAAAACGATCCGCTTTATCCCGCCACCGTCCCCACCGTGATTCTTCGCGCCGGCGTCGCTGCGCGTAACCAGATGGACACGACCTTCATCGCTTCGACGATCTCGCTGGAATTCGTTGGCGGCGTTAAAATGAGCGATACAGCCACCACGCCCGTCGTTTACACCCGCGGCCTACAGACCGCCGGCACCTGGAACGGCACCACCAACGCCACCAACATCGGCGTCTACAAAGATACCGGCGGCTACATCGCCTTCCTCGGTGGCAACGTAAATTTCTATCCTAACACGACGGGCATTTTCACCTCTAACGGCAACGGCAACTCGAAACCGACCAACATTCTACAAGCCATTCCCTACAGCAGCGTCGCAGCTAATCGTTCCCGCATCTACGGCGTAAATTCTCTCATCGGCAGCGCCGCCGGCACCGTCGCTGTGCAAGGCCCCTAACCCTCTCGCTTCGACTCTTTTTCAACCCGGCCGCTCCCCTGCGCCGGGTTTTTTATTTCCAGCTTTCCCCGCAGCCAGTCGAGGATCAGTCTCATTTAACCGTCCCATGTCGCCCGCCGCCACCGCGCCTACCAGCAACACCACTTACATCATCGGCCATAAAAATCCCGATGCTGATTCGATCTGCTCCGCTCTGGCCTATGCGGCGTTCAAAGAGGCCCGTGGGGAAAAAGGCTACATCGCTGCCCGCTGCGGCAATAGCAACGCCCGCATCGACACCATCCTATCCCGCTTCGGCCAATCCCTCCCCGTTTATCTGAGCGACGTCTCTCCCCGCGTCCGCGATCTGATGATTGCCGATGTTATTTCCGTTTCCCCGGACGCCACCTGCGCCGAAGCCCTCGAACTCATCGACCGCCACGACATTCGCCAGCTCCCCGTCATTGACTCCGCCCGCCAAGTCATTGGCACGATCTCCCTCGCTCATCTCGGCGGTATTTTCATTCCCCGCCTCAGCGAACCGCGCACCCTCCGGCAGGTAAACTCGTCCCTCACCCACATCGTTCGCTCGCTCCAAGCCACCGCCCACCACCTCGTCGCCCCCGAACAAATCGACGAATACTTCATCCGCGTCGGCGCCATGGACGTCGCCACTTTCTGGACGATTTCCGAACGCGACAACATCCCCGCCAACCGCTCCCTCATCATCGTCGGCGACCGCCGTGACATCCAAGCCCGCGCCATCACCCTCGGCGTCCGCGCCCTCATCATAACTGGCGGTCTCGGCGTCGACGACGACATCCTCCGCCTCGCCCAAAGCGCCGGCGTCAGCGTAATCAGCAGCCCATGGGACTCCGCCACCACCGCGCTCGGCGTCCGCACCGCGACCACGATCGATCGCGTCATCGAGAAACAATTCACCTCGTTCCACCCCGACGCCCGCCTCGCCGATATCCGCCGCAAAATCTCCGCCATGTCCGCGCCAGCGGCGATGGTACTCGATGATAACGGCGCGCTGGTCGGCGTGCTTTCCAAGAGCGATATCCTCAAACCCGTCCAAACTCGCCTCGTCCTCGTCGATCACAACGAGATGACCCAAGCCGTCAGCGGCGCCGAAGAAGTCACCATCACGGAGATCATCGACCACCACCGCCTCGGCTCGCTCAATACTCCCCAGCCCATCCTCTTCATCAACGAGCCGGTCGGCTCCACCTGCACCATCATCGCTGATCTCTTCCGCCGCGAAAACCTCCAGCCGTCCCCCGCCATCGCGGGCATCATGATGTCTGGACTCATCTCCGACACTCTCCACCTCAACGGCCCGACCACCACCCGCAAAGACGCGATCCTCCTCGCCTGGCTTGCCGAGATCGCCGGCGTAAACTCCAAGCAACTCGCCGACGAAATTTTCAACTCCGGCTCCGTCATCCTCGCCAATCCCCCCGAGAAAATCGTCCGCTCCGATTTTAAAATCTACGAAGAAGAAGGCCAACGCTTCGCCGTATCCCAAGTCGAAGAACTTGGCTTCGGTAATTTCTGGCAACACGCCAACCCCATCTCCGCCGCCCTCCTCAGCCTGCGCGAAGACGAGGGCCTCGCCTTCGCCGCCTTGCTCGTCACCGACATCAACACCCAGAATTCTCTGCTCTTGGTCAAAGGCGACGCCAGCTTCATCCAACGCATCAGCTACGCGCACGTCGAACAGGATGAAATTTTCGACCTCCCCGGTATCGTAAGTCGCAAAAAACAACTCATCCCCTACCTCACCAGCCTGCTGAAAGAAATGGGCGCTGACGGCAGCGGGCCAGCCCAGCGAACCAAATCACCCTTCGCCAAGCGTAAGTAACGCGCGGCCTGAACCGAGCTGCCTCTTAATGGAGCACGTTCAAGCCGCACGGCTGAACCCTTCTCGCCAGCCCGCGTCCACCTAAGACGCGAGCGCGTCCAGAAAACTTCGCTCAGATATGGATCGCTTCGCCGGTGACCGCCGCTGCGGCCTCCATGTTGGCTTCGCTCAACGTCGGATGCGCGTGGATCGTGTGGTGAATCTCATCGACCGAAGCCTCGAGATCCATCGCCAAACCATACTCCGCGATCAACTCCGTGGCCTCGGCCCCGATGATGTGCGCGCCATAAATTTCGCCCGTCTTCGCATCGGCGATGACTTTGACGAAACCTTCGCTCTCCGCCGCCGCGACCGCCTTGCCGGAAGCCGTGAACGGGAATTTTCCGACCTTGTAAGAAAGTCCTTTTTCCTTCGCGGCTTTCTCCGTGAGTCCCGTGCTCGCGACCTGCGGCTGACAATACGTGCAGCCCGGGAAATTCTTCACCCGCTTAGGATGGCCGTGGCCAAACATACCATTGACCGCGTTGATCGCTTCAAACGTCGCCACGTGCGCGAGCCACGGCGGCCCGATGATATCGCCGGCCGCATAAACGCCCTTGATGCTCGTCTGATAATCGTCGCCGACTTTTAGGTAAGAGCGATCCAGCTCGGGTTTGAGATTGGCGGCAAACGCGCCTTCGAGATTCGCCACCACGCCGATCGCCGACAACAACACCTCGGCCTCAACTTCGGTCTTCTGGTCGCCCGCGACGAGATCGACCTTCACCGAGTTTTTGCCGACACGGAAATTCTCGCACTTCGTGTTCGTGTGCAACGCCACGCCTTGCTTCTCGAACGAACGCGCGAGCGTCTTGGCCACTTCTTCGTCCTCGACGGGCAGAATCTGCGGCAACATCTCGACGAGCGTCACTTTAGAGCCGAAGGAATTATAAAGGTACGCGAACTCCACGCCGATCGCGCCCGCGCCCACGATGATGATCGACTTGGGCAACTTCAGATTAGCGAGCGCCTCGCGTGAAGTCATCACCCGCACGCCATCAAATTCGAGCCCAGGAATCCGGCGCATCTTGCAACCGGTGGCGACGAGCACGTTTTTGGCTTTGAGATATTTTCCGGCGTGTTCGCCTTCGGTGATCGTCACCATGCCCGGCGCAGTTACCTGCGCGCGACCGACGAAGTAATCGACCTTGTTTTTCTTAAACAAAAACTCGATGCCCTTGGCCATCTGGCCCGCCACGCCGCGCGAACGCTCCATGACTTTGGCGAAATCAAAACCCACGTCTTTTACGGAGATGCCGTAAGCGTCGGCCTTCTTGATTTTCTGGAAAAGCTCCGCGCTCTTCAACAACGCCTTGGTCGGGATACAGCCCCAGTTAAGGCACGTGCCGCCCGCGCGCTCCATCTCGATGCACGCGACTTTCTTGCCGAGTTGTCCGGCGCGGATCGCACCCGCGTAGCCCGCTGGGCCACCGCCAATGACAACGAGATCGTATTCCATGGATTCTGCCATGTCGCCAACCTGCAATCGCCTCCACCTCCGTCAAACGGAAACTCCGCCTCTTTAAATATCAATCACGTCAGCCGGCTTTTCCTTTTTAGCCCGCGCCGGGCTGCCGCCACCACCACCCGGCCCCCGCGGACCGCGCGTAAACACATTCAAAATCAGATTCGTCACGCTCACGACAATCGCGCCGCCCACCGCTGACCAAAAGCTCGCCACGTAAAAACCGTCCACCAACCTCGCCACCAGCAAGAACAACAAGGCATTGATCACGACCATCCCCAAGCCCAAGGTGAGCAAAATGAAGGGCAGCGTAAACAGCACCATCAACGGCTTCAGGATCGCGTTGAAGAAACTCAACAAGACGACCACGACCAACAACGTAGAACCACTGTCGCAGCGGATGCCGATCCCGAGTTTGGTTGCGAGCGTGACGCCGAGCGCGAGGATCGCCCAACGCATGAACAGTTGCGATAACGCCGAATTCATAGTCCGCCACTCTCCGCCTCGCTGATTAACCGGCAATGAAAATTCTCATCGTCCAAGACTACCTGCGCAGCGGCGGCACGGAGCGCCAATCCGTGCTCCTCGCCAACGCATTGAGCGCGGCCGGTCACGCCACGACGCTACTCACCTTCCGACCCGGCGGCGCCCTGGCCTCGAGCGTATCGAGCCAAGTCACCCGCGTCTGCCTCCAACCGTTTGATTGCGGTCTCGACTGGTTTGCCCCCGGACTCACCGCCGCCGCCCGCGCGCCCGCGTTCGAACTGATTCTCTGCATGGGCCGCATGGCCAATTGCTACGCCGGTCGGCTCCAACGCGCCTGTCCCACCAGCACCGTGATCGCGACCATGCGCACCGGAAAACCCCTGCCCGCGCTCTTCCGCGCGTCGCTTCATACCGCGCGCCACGTCGTCGCTAACAGCCACGAGGCTCGCGCCACGCTCACCGGTCGTTACGAAATTCCCGCGGATAAAATCTCCGTCATTCATAACTCCCTCGTTTTCCCCGCCTCCGCCGCACCTGACTCGGCGACCGCCCTTCGCGCCCAGCACGGCGCCACCGCCACGACGAAGATCTTGCTCAACGTCGCCATGTTTCGCCCCGAGAAAAACCAGCGCGAACTCCTCCGCCTCGCCGCAGGCCTCCCCGACTCCGTCGATTGGCAACTCTGGCTGGCCGGCGAAGGTCCCGCCCGCGCCGCATGTGAACAACTCGCCGCCGAACTCGGCCTGTCCGAGCGCGTGCGTTTTCTCGGTTTTCTGCGCGATCCGGCTCCGTTTTACGCCGCGGCCGACATCGCCGTCCACGCCTCCGCCAGCGAATCGTTGTCCAATTTTCTCATCGAGGCCCAAGCCCACGGTCTGCCCGCCGTCGCCTACACCGCGCAGGGCATCGGCGAATGTTTTATCCCCGGTCGGACCGGCTGGGTCATCGCCCGCGAGGACCGTGCCGCTTTCCACGCTGCCCTCGCCCCACTCTTTCAACTCTCTGAATCCGCTCGCGCCGAGTTGGCGACCGCCGCGCGCACCTACGCCCGCACGACCTTCGATCCCGGCCGCCAAGTCACGGCGTACCTCGACCTCTTCACCCGCCTTCATCCCCGCGCCCAACCATGACCAACCAACAGCGCACCGACTCCATCGAACACTATTTGCGCGAGCACAAATACGCGGATCTCCACACGCTCGCCTCGCGCTTCGGCGGCTCGCTTTCCACGGTACGCCGCGTCCTCGATTCACTAGAAACGCGTGGCATCGCCCGTCGCCACCACGGCGGCGCCTCTCTCATCGAGACGGATGCCTTCGCCCAAGAATACGATTTCATCGCCCGCAACCAACGCCACCCCGACGAGAAATTCGCCATCGCCCGCCTCGTCGCCGACCAAGTCCAACCCGGCATGACCGTCATCCTCGACGGCGGCAGCACCACCTACGCCGTCGCTCGCCTGCTCGCCGATAAACACCTCCAAGTCATCACCAACTCGCTGCCCATCGCTTCCCTCTTTGGCGAAATCGGCAGCGTTGAAACCATCGTCACCGGCGGGAGCATTTATAGCCGACTCGGCGTCTTGGTCGGCCCGTTGTGCGAACAATCCTTCGAGCAAACCCACGCCGATCTCGCGATCCTCGGTGGCGCGGGCATCACCGAAAACGGCATCTGGAATCACAACGCCCTCATCGTCGCCGCGCAGCGCAAGATGATCGGCGCCGCCGAGCGCACGATCTTCGCCCTCGATAAATCCAAATTTGGGCGCAAGGCGCTCAGCCTCACCACGCCCTTCGACGCTCGTTTCACCATCGTCACCGACACGCGCCCGACGCCCTCGGTGATCCGCTCCATCAACACCGCCGGCGCCAAACTCACGCTCACGCGCTAGTACGCGCGCAGGCGCCAAACGCCCGTTCGTCCCGCGAACTAACGTCGGGATTTGCGTTCTCAACCGGTCTCTTCATCCGTGCCCATCCGTGGTTAAAAAATCTTCCGCCCCTTCCGTCGCGCCCAGCATCGCCGCACCCGAGTGCATCCGTCTTCGCGGCGTCCGCCAAAACAACCTCAAGGGCTTCGACCTCGATCTCCCGCTCGGCCGCTACGTGGTCGTCACCGGCCTGAGCGGCGCGGGTAAATCTTCACTCGTTTTCGACACGCTCCACGCCGAGGGCCAGCGCCGCTACGTCGAGACGTTCTCCGCGTACACCCGCCAGTTTCTCGATCTGCTAGACAAACCCAAAGTCGATTCCATCGAAAACATCCGCCCGTCGATCGCCATCGAGCAGACCAACACCGTCAAAACATCCCGCTCCACCGTCGGCACGATGACGGAGCTCACCGATTTTTTTAAAGTTTGGTTCGCGCAAGTTGCTACGTGTTACGACCCCGCCACCGGCGAGCCCGTCGTCGACGACAACCCGCCGTCGATTTGGCAAAAATCTTTCGCGGCCCATCCCGCTCGCACCACGCTCATCGCCTTTCGCGTCGAAAAACCCGCCAATCTCACGTGGCCGGAAATCCTCACCAGTCTCAAAAACCAAGGCTACGTCCGCGTCTTCGTCGGCGTGACCGTACATAAAATCGAAGCGCTCCTCGCCGAGCCGTCGCATCTTGAAGCCCAACTTCCCGCCGGCTCCTCGCTCTTCGTCATCCAAGACCGCGTCGCCCTCGTCGCCGACCAACGCGCGCGTTTCCTCGAAGCCGTCGAAACCTCACTGCATTTCGGCCACGGTCAGGTTCATCTCTTCGCGGCGGACACGTTCACGGAGCTCGGTCACTTTTCCCGCGGCCTCCATTCGCCCAAAACCGGACGCACGTTTCGCGCCGCCTCGCCCGCGCTTTTTTCCTTCAACTCGCCACTCGGCGCCTGCCCGAAGTGCCGCGGCTTCGGGCGCGTCATCGAGGTCGACTACCGCCTCGCGATCCCCGACCAATCGCTCTCGATCAACGGCGGCGCCCTGAAATGTTGGGAAGGCGAAGTCTATCGCGCGTCCCTCGACGACCTCCGCGTCTTCGCCAAAAAGAAAAAAATCCCCACCGACGTCCCGTTCGCCACGCTCACCGACGAACAAAAATCTTTCATCATCGACGGCGAACCCGGCTACAGCGACGAGAACAACAAGACGTGGCCGCAGTACTGGTACGGTGTGAAAGGTTTTTTTCGCTGGCTCGAAAAAACGACGTACAAGATGCACGTGCGCGTCTTCCTATCGCGCTATCGCGCGTACAACCCGTGCCCCGATTGTCATGGTCAACGCCTCCAGCCAGAATCCCTCTGCTGGCAATGGCAGGGGCGCACGCTCCCCGAACTTTACCAACTGCCCGTCGGCACTCTGCTCGAACTGATCACGCCTACCGCTCAGCGCGCCCCCGAATCCACCGGCACCGCCTCGGCTCCGCCGGATCACGCCCTCCAATCGATTCTCACGCGGCTGCGTTACTTGCAGCAAGTCGGCCTCGGCTACCTCACGCTCGACCGCCAATCCAAAACGCTCTCCGGCGGCGAGGTCCAGCGCGTCAACCTCACGAGTTGCTTGGGCACCTCGCTCGTCGACACGTTATTCGTCCTCGACGAACCGAGCGTGGGCCTGCACCCGCGCGACATCGACCGCCTCATCGCGATCATCCGCACACTCACCGACACCGGCAACACCGTCGTCGTCGTCGAGCACGACGAAGCCATGATTCGCGCTGCTGATCACGTCATCGAAATCGGACCAGAGCCCGGCGCTCGCGGCGGTCATGTCGTTTTCCAAGGCGATCTACCGGCGTTGCTCACGTCTGAGACCAGCATCACCGGCCAGTACCTTTCCGGCCGCCAATCCATCCCATTGCCCGCGACGCGCCGCCCCGTGCCCGCGCGCCACCCCTCGCTCCACTTTAAAAACGCCACCAAGCACAACCTGCGCGAGCTCTCCTTCCGACTGCCTCTTCAACGTCTCGTCTGCCTCAGCGGCGTCTCCGGTTCCGGCAAATCCACGTTGCTCGACAACGTCATCCACCAAGGCCTCCTCGCCCAAAAACTCCAACTCACGGAAGACCCGGCCGTCATCGCCGCCATCACGAGCGACCTGAATTTTTCGGAAATTGTCCTCGTCGATCAATCCCCGCTCTCACGCACGCCCCGCTCCAATCCCGCGCTCTACACCGAAGCCTGGGAACTCATTCGCGAGCTCTACGCGGCCACGCCCGCCGCGGCCGCCGCCGGTTTCAACGCTTCGAGTTTTTCCTTCAACTCGGGCGAAGGCCGCTGCGAGCATTGCCAGGGCCTCGGCTACGAACGCGTCGAGATGCAATTTCTCTCCGATGTCTTCGTACCTTGCCCCGTCTGCGAAGGCCGCCGCTTTAAGCCCGAGGTGCTCGCGATTCGCTGGCAAGATCGCTCCGTCGCCGACTTGCTCGCGACCAGCGTGACCGACGCTGTTCCGCTTTTCTACGACCAACCCAGCGAGCGCGCCCAAACTCCCGCGCAAGCTCGCAACGCCGCCGCCGCGCTCGCCACGATCCGCCAACGGCTTTCGACGCTCGAATCCGTCGGCCTCGGTTACCTCACCCTCGGCCAGCCCCTCAACACCCTCAGCGGCGGCGAATCTCAACGCCTCAAACTCGTCCGTTACCTCAGCGCGTTTTCTTCAGCTTCAGCTGCTCGCGCCGACGCCTCCGACGCGCCGTCCACACCGCCCGCCCCGTCCACCGGTGCGCTCATTCTCCTCGACGAACCGACCACCGGCCTCCACCGCCACGACGTCAAACGTCTCCTCGCTGCGCTTCACGCTCTCGTCGACGCCGGCCACAGTCTCGTCGTCATCGAACACAATCTCGACGTCTTGAAATCCGCCGACTGGATCCTCGAAGTCGGTCCCGAGGCCGGCGCCGCCGGCGGCCAGATCATCGCCGAAGGTCCGCCCGAATTTATTATCCGCTCCACCACCGCGACGACGCCGTTCCTCATGGCCGCACTCGCCACGGAGGCGGAATCGCTCCCGCTCGCGGCCGAATCCGCCGCGCCATATCAAGCCCGCGTCGCTCCCGCCGTCGCCACCGCGTTACGCATCGAAGGCGCCCGTGAAAATAATCTCAAAAATCTCTCCCTTTCCATTCCTCACCGCCAACTTTCTGTGGTCACGGGCGTCTCCGGCTCCGGCAAGAGCACGCTCGCTTTCGACATCGTTTTCGCCGAGGGCCAGCGCCGTTTCATGGAGTCTATGTCGCCCTACGCGCGCCAGTTCGTCGAACAACTCCCGCGCCCCGACGTCGACCGACTCACCGGCATTCCACCCACGGTCGCGATCGAACAACGCGTCACTCCTGGCTCCCGTAAATCCACCGTCGCGACGATCACCGAGGTCGCTCAATACCTCCGCCTGCTCTACGCGCGCCTCGGCGTCCAACATCACCCCGACACCGACAAACCCGTCACGCCCCTCTCCCCCGGCTCGCTGAAAAACCTCCTTAGTCGCGTCCTCGCCACGCCCGCCGCCCGCAAGGCCAAACACCTTTATCTCTGCGCCCCGCTCATCCGCGGCCGCAAGGGCCACCACCAGCCGATCGCCACGTGGATCGCCAACCAAGGCTACGAACTTATGCGCGCCGATGGCCGCCTGACCCGCGTCGATGCGTTTCAAAAACTCGACCGCTACCGCGAGCACGACATCGAAGCCGTCGTCGCCGATTTAAAAAACAACCCCCGCCCCGGGGTCGCCCTCGACCTCGGACTCAGCGTCGGCAAAGGCGCGTGTTTCCTCCTCACACCGCAGGGGGAAATCCTCTCGTGGTTCTCCACTACGCGCACGGACATCGACACCGGCGAAAGTTTTCCCGAGCTCGAGCCGAAACATTTTTCCTTCAACTCCCCGCGTGGTTGGTGCCCTGCGTGTCGCGGCCACGGTCGCATTTTCCCGTGGATGCTGGAGCCAAAAGACGACGACCAAAAAGATGACTCCGCCGCGCGCTTGCGCGAATTCGGGATCGACGCCGCCGAAGACGTCGCCGACGACGGCCAACCTTGCCCCGAGTGTCACGGCGAACGCCTCAACCGCACCGCCCGCTCCGTCAAACTCCACTTCCGCGCTAGCGCCAAACAGCGTCCACTTTCCCTCCCCGCATTGCTCCGCGCCACGCCCGCCGAACTCATCGCGCACCTCCGCGCCCTCGAGCTCGACGACCGCGGCAAACTCATCACGCAAGACATCGTCCCCCAGATCGCCGAGCGCCTAAAATTCCTCGATCACGTCGGCCTCGGCTACCTCGCGCTCGAACGCCCCACGGAGACGCTCTCGGGCGGCGAAGCTCAACGCATCCGCCTTGCCGCACAGCTCGGCACCAATCTCGCCGGTGTTCTTTACGTCCTCGATGAACCCAGCATCGGCCTCCACGCCCGCGACAACGACCGCCTCATCGAGACCCTGCTCACCCTTCGCGACAAAGGAAACACGCTCCTCGTCGTCGAGCACGACGATGAACTCATGGCGCGCGCCGATCGCATCATCGACCTCGGCCCTGCAGCCGGCATCCACGGCGGACAACTCCTCGCCGAAGGCACGCCCGCCGCGATTCGCGCGAGTGCCCAGTCCCTCACCGGCCTGTTCCTCGCCAAAGGCATTACACATCCGCTCCAAGGCCAGCGGCGCGCGCTCCCCGCGCCTCGCGCAAAAAACGCCTGGCTCGATCTCACTCACGTCACGTTTCGCAATCTCAAAGGCTTCGACCTGCGCCTCCCGCTCGGCCGGCTCATCATGGTCGCCGGTCCAAGCGGCGCCGGCAAATCAACGCTCTTCCGCGACGTTCTCCATCCCGCCGTCACGCACGCGATCGCGGCTAAAAAATCGAAACTCTCGGGCCGCGATTTTGCCGCCGCCACGGGCTTCAGCACCGAAGGCGCACCCACTCCATTCAAAACCCTCAACGGCGCCGACATCTTCCGCTCCGTCGTCGAGGTCGACCAATCACCGATTGGCAAAACCCCGCGCTCCACGCCCGCGACGTATCTCGGTATTTTCGATTTGATCCGGCAATTTTTCGCCGCGTTGCCCGAGGCCAAAATCCGCGGCTACACCGCGGCGCGTTTTTCCTTCAACACCACCGGTGGCCGCTGCCCCGCGTGCGAAGGAGCCGGCCGCATCAAACTCGAGATGGCGTTCATGCCCAACACCTACCTCCCCTGCGACGACTGCCGCGGCCTCCGTTACGGCCCCGATCTCGCCGACATCACGTGGAAGGGTAAATCCATCGGCCAGGTTCTCCAACTCACGTTCGAGGAAGCCGCCACGTTCTTCGATTTCCACTCGCAGCTCTCGCAGGTCTGCCAACTCATGATCGATTGCGGCCTCGGCTACCTCACGCTCGGCCAATCCTCGCCCACGCTCTCCGGCGGTGAAGCCCAGCGACTCAAACTCGTCACCGAACTATCCGGCGGCCTCGCCAGCTACCGCGAGCGCTCGCGCGGCGAACGCCCGCGCAACCTCTACCTCCTCGAGGAACCGACCATCGGGCTCCATCTCAGCGACTGCGAACGCCTGATCCGCGTGCTCCATTCGCTCGTCGATCAAGGCCACACCGTCGTCGTCATCGAACACCACCTCGATCTCCTCGCGGAAGCCGATTACATCATCGAACTCGGTCCCGTTGGCGGGCCTGACGGCGGCGAACTTTTATACCAAGGCGAACTCGCCGGCCTGCTCAAAATCAAACGCAGCCCCACCGCGCCCTACCTTCGCGCCAAATTAAAATCTTAACGCGTTTCCGCCGCACCCGCCGCCGGATTATCCTCGCGGCTCCACCAACTCATCACCGGCAAGAGCGCCAATAATCCCGCCACGGTCAGCCCGAGTACGGCGAAACCGGCCACGTCATGTACGGTACCATCGATCGCGCTCGCCCCGTACGCGTAAGCCCAGCCCGTTAAAAAAAGTCCGCGCGCGAGATTCGTCACAAACGCCAAGCCCAACGCCGCGACCACGAAAAAAACTTTTGGCCCGAGTCGCCGCACAAACATCGCCGCCAAAAAAGACCCTGCAAACACGCACGCCGTCAGCGAGCGAATCCCCGAGCACGCGTCTTCCACGCCCACACTGCCGAGCGGCAAAACGAGCACATTTCCCTGCTGCTCGACCGGCAAACCCAACAGATCAAAAACAAACGCCACGACCGTCACGACTTGGTGCAACAAAAATGGCTGCAACCGCTGCTCGACCGCCGAAACCATCGGCGCCGACACCCACCACACCATCACGGGAAACACAAAAAGTCCCACCAATCGCAGTCGCGCATCCCGCGCAAAATCGCCGGCGCGCGGCGACTCTCCCATCGGCGCATTCCACCACAAAAGAGGAAACACGATCCCGATCATTCCCAGCGTGATCGCCAGCGTTCCCGGATATGAAGAACCCACGCCCGCGCGATAGATTAAACCCAATAAAAAAAATCCAGCGCCTGTCACCGCCACGAGGCCCGCCACCACTCGCAGCACATTAGCCCTCCAACCCTGCACGCATCCACTCCCCGTCGCCGCACACGAAGCCAACGACGCCCGAATGAGCGCCCAACGATCCACCACCACAAACGCCACCAGCGCCGGCACGAGCCAACCAAAACTATAATCCTCCTTCACGCGCCACCAGTGCGACTGATCCCAAGCCACAAAACCCACAAACCCCAAAGCCAACGCCAACG
>CAJAFD010000359.1 GCA_903938935.1 uncultured Opitutia bacterium | reverse complement strand
GCATCGCCACCACTCAGGATCGGGTCGAACTCGGCCGCCAGTTGATCGCACTGATGGCGGAGTCCGTGAAATGAAACGCCCTGCGATCGGCCTGCGGTTCATCGCAGCGATCCGCGTCGCGGGCTGAAATCGCGCGTGCCCCGAAACCTCAGAACTCCGCCGTCCCCGGCGTGCGGGCGAACGGGATCACGTCACGGATGTTGGCGACGCCCGTCACAAACATCAGCATACGCTCGAAGCCGAGCCCGAAGCCCGCGTGCGGCACCGTGCCGTAGCGGCGCAGATCGAGATACCACCAGTAGGCTTTTTCGTCGAGGTGGTGAAGCGCCATGCCCTCCCGGAGTTTTTCGAGCCGCTCCTCACGTTGGCTGCCGCCGATGATTTCGCCGATGCCGGGCACGAGCAGATCCATCGCGGCCACGGTCTGGCGGTCAGCCGCGCAACCGTCGGTCTGGCGCATGTAGAACGCCTTGATCGCACGCGGATAATTGTAGACCGTAACGGGGCACTTGAAGTGTTCCTCGGTGAGATAACGTTCGTGCTCGGACTGCAGATTGGCACCCCAGCTGATCGGGTGCTCCCACGACTTGCCGCTCTGGGTGAGAATTTCAACCGCGTCGGTGTAACTGCAGCGGACAAAGGGTTTCTCCAACACGAAATCCAGACGCGCGAGCAGATCCTTATCCACAAACTTACCAAAAAATTCGAGGTCGGCCGCGCAGTGCGTGCGCGCGTCGCGAATGAGGTATTTCACGAATTCCTCGGCGAGCGCCATGTCGCCATCGAGATCGCAGAACGCGATCTCGGGCTCGATCATCCAAAATTCCGAGGCGTGGCGGGACGTATGGGAGTTCTCCGCACGGAACGTGGGGCCGAACGTGTAAACGTTGGAGAGCGCCGTCGCGAAAATCTCCGCCTCCAGCTGGCCACTCACAGTGAGAAAGGTCTTCTTCGCAAAAAAGTCTTTCGTAACGTCAACCGCGCCATCTTCCGTCATCGGCGGATGCGCCAGATCGAGCGTCGTCACGCGAAACATATCGCCCGCGCCCTCGGCGTCGCTCGCCGTGATGATGGGCGTGTGCACGTAGTGAAAATTACGTTCCTGAAAAAACTGGTGCACCGCGTAGGCGAGGCGCGAACGCACGCGAAAGACCGCGCCGAAAAGATTCGAGCGCGGCCGCAGGTGCGCGATCTCGCGGAGGAATTCAAGCGTGTGGCCTTTTTTCTGAAGCGGATAGGTCGCATCGGCGACGCCGAGCACCACGACCGACTCCGCGATCACTTCCCATTTCTGGCCTTGGCCCTGCGAGGGCACGAGTTTGCCGCGGACTTCGACCGAGGCACCGGTGTGGGCGTGAAGGATTTCCGTCGTGTAGTTGGGGAGCTTGGCGTCGGCGATGACTTGGATGCCCTTCAAGCAGGAACCGTCATTCAGCTCGATGAACGAAAAGGCTTTGGCGTCGCGGCGGGTGCGGACCCAGCCTTGGAGGAGCAGCGTGTCGTTGGGAGCGGTGGCGTCGAGGGCGTGTTTGACGAGAGTGCGTGACATGGCGGTTTTTTGTTGGGTCCAACGAAGCGCAGCACGCGGGCCGGTGGCAAATCTGGAAAGCGGATGGTACCACCGCAGGGGGGCTTTCCCCACCGCCGAGCGAGCGCTG
>CAJAFD010000358.1 GCA_903938935.1 uncultured Opitutia bacterium | reverse complement strand
TTGCCAACGTGGCTCGGACCGCTGGCGCGCTGGGCGGCACCTTTAAATCCGGGGTATGCGGACTTGGTGGCGATCGAACTCGGCCGCACCGCGCTTAGAGTCGAATCGCTCGAAATCCGGCTCACGCCCGAAGGCGATTCGCAGGGACAATCCGCGCGCGTCTTGATCCAGGCGCGTCCGGCGCTCGACGGCACTTCTGTTGGACCCGTCGGCTTTGAAATCGGCGTGAAAGGCCCGCTGGCTTATGTGCTGCGTTTGGGTGCGGAGAACGGTGCCACGCTTTCGTTGCGTTGAGGAAACTTTCGTTGCGCTCCACGGTCCATTCACGAACCTTTTCTTCTATGCTCCGCATTCTTCCTGTGCTCGCTGGGTTTTTGCTGTTGTCCGGTTGTCTGAGCGTCACCGTTCAACCGATCGAGGTGAAGGTCCATGCGACGCTCGATGTGAACGTCAAAGTCGATCGCGCCCTCGACGATTTCTTCGGCGACCTCGACAAAAAATCCGCCACCATCGGTACGCCCGCCGCCAAATCCTGAATTCACCTATGAAAACTCTAGTTCTCCGTCTTCTGCTCGTAGTTGGTTTATTTGCGGCGACGCTGGCCCACGTGCGCGCCGAGGATCTCGGCGCCGTCAAGGGCCGTATGAGCAAACGTCTCGCGACCCTCGACTCGTGGAAAAGCCAAGGCGTGATCGGTGAAAATAATCGTGGACTCGTCGAACTCCGTGGTGCCAACGCGGAAGCCGTCGACGTCGTGGCGGCTGAGAATCGTGACCGTGAAGCGGTTTACGCGGCTCTCGCCCAACAAACCGGTTCTACCGCTGAAACTGTCGCCCGCGCCCGCGCCAAGCAGATCGCCGCCGGCAGCGCCGCCGGGGTCTGGCTCCAGCGTGACAACGGTGAATGGTATAAAAAATAATTCTTGGCGGTTAATTCTAGCCGTAGAGTAGATCACGTGGAGGGTTTTGAGTATCATGAGTATCAGGCATTGATTAGGCGGCGGCTCTGGCTCACGGTGGAAATTAACCGAAATGGATTTTTATCCCATGCTTTCACCTCACGTTTCCCGTTGTTTGGCCGCGATTACACTCTGCGTCGCAGTTTTTTTGGCGTCAGCTGCCGGCGCCGCGGAAAAAGATTTTCTGCCGGCCATCGTCTATGATTTTGGCGGCAAGTTTGATCGCTCGTTCAACCAGTCGGCCAGTGAGGGTGCGGAAAAATTCAAGAAAGACACCGGCATCGCGTATCGTGAATTTGAGATCACCAACGCCGCGCAGCGCGATCTGGCGATGGCTCAACTCGCTAAGCGCGGCGCCAGCATCATCGTCGCGGTCGGCTTCACGCAGGCCTCGGCGGTCGAGAAAGTCGCCAAGCAGTTTCCGGCGGTGAAATTCACCATCATCGACGCCGTCGTCGATCTGCCCAACGTCCAGTCGATCAATTTCCGCGAACAGGAATCGTCGTTTCTCTGCGGGATGGCTGCGGCGCTGGTTTCAAAAACAGGTAAAGTCGGCTTCGTCGGCGGCATGGACATTCCGCTCATCCGCAAGTTCGCCCTCGGTTACGCGCAAGGCGTGCGATTTGTGAATCCTGCGGCCGAGGTGTTTGAAAATATGACGGGTACGACGCCGGCCGCTTGGGGTGATCCGACCAAGGGCGCCGAACTCGCTCGGAGCCAATTCGGCCGCGGCGCCGATGTCGTTTTCCACGCGGCGGGTGCGACCGGTATCGGCGTCATGCAGGCGGCGAAAGATGCGGGCAAATTTAGTATCGGTTGCGACAGCAATCAAAACTACCTGCACCCCGGAAGTGTTTTGACTTCAGCGATGAAGAGCGTGGACGTGGCCGTATATCGCGCCTTCAGCGACGCCAAAGCTGGCACGTGGAAGCCCGGTCAGCTCGTGCTCGGTCTACCGGAAAATGGCGTCGGTTACTCGCTCGACGAGTATAACCGCAAGCTGCTCACGCCCGCCATCGAGGCCCGCCTCCAAAAGGCCAAGGCCGACATCGTCAGCGGAAAAATCGTCGTCGCGGAATATAAGGCGCCTTAAACGCATCCTGTGTCGAAGGAGCCCGCAGCGCCCCCGTCCACGCCCGACGCTCCGCCCGCGCTCGAGTTGTGCGGCATTGATAAACGCTTCGGGGCGGTCCACGCCAACCGCGCGATCACCTTCGCCGTGGCCGCCGGCAGTAGTCACGGGCTGATCGGCGAAAACGGCGCGGGCAAATCCACGCTGATGAACATCGTGTACGGTTTTCATTGCGCCGACTCGGGCGAGATCCGCGTCCAAGGCCGTACCGTCGAAATCGGTTCGCCGCAACAGGCCATCGCGGCCGGCATCGGGATGGTGCATCAACACTTCATGCTCGTGGAAAATTTCACGGTGCTGGAAAACGTCGTGCTCGGCGTCGAGGGCGGGGCGCTCTTGGCGGGCGGCTTGGCGGCGGCGCGAGCGGAACTCGGGCGTTTGGCGCGCGATTACGGACTCGAAGTGCCACTGGATGCGGTGGTTTCAGAATTGTCGGTCGGGCTCCAGCAGCGGGTGGAAATTCTTAAAGCGCTTTACCGCGGCGCCGAGGTTTTGATCTTGGATGAACCGACGGCGGTGCTCACGCCGCACGAGGCGGATCAACTCTTTGCCATGCTGCGGCGACTGCGAGCGCAGGGCAAAGCGGTGATTCTCGTCACGCACAAGCTCCGCGAAATCATGGCCGTCACCGATCGCGTGACGGTGATGAAACAGGGCGCGGTCGTCGCGGAAGTCGCCACGCGCGAAACCTCACCGCGCGGACTCGCCGAGCACATGGTCGGTCGCGCGGTCTTGCTCCAGGTGGAGAAACGTCCGGCGCAGCCGGGGGCCGAGTTGCTTTCCGTAAAGGCGCTCGAAGTTCGCGATCGGCTGGGTGTGGCGCGGCTAAAAAGTGTGAGTTTTAATCTGCGGGCTGGCGAAATTGTCGGCATCGCCGGCGTGGCGGGCAACGGCCAGTCGGAATTACTCGAGGCCTTGGCGGGCACGCGCGCGGCGAGCCGCGGGGAAATTTCGTTCGGCGGACGCGATCTGGTGCGCGAGCAACTCGATCCGCGGGCGCGCCGCGCACTCGGGCTGGCGCACGTGCCCGAGGATCGTTTGCGGATGGGTGTGGTGGCGGGATTTTCGGCCGCGGATAACGCGATACTCGGTTATCACGACGCGGCCCGCTTCAATCGCGGCGGATTGCGCGACGAAGCTGCGATCCGTGCAGCCTGCGCGGCCAAGATGGCGGAATTTGATGTGCGCCCGCCGCAGCCGGAGCTGCGCCTCGCGGCGTTTTCCGGCGGCAATCAGCAGAAACTCGTGCTCGCGCGTGAAATCGACGCTGATCCCCAAGTGCTGCTCATCGGGCAGCCGACGCGTGGCGTGGATATTGGCGCGATCGAGTTTATCCATAAACGGCTCATCGCGCTGCGCGATGCGGGTAAGGCTTTGCTGCTCGTCTCGGTCGAGCTCGATGAGATTCTTGCGCTCGCGGATCGCATTTTGGTGATGAATGGCGGCGAGATCATCGGTGAGTTGGCGCGCGCGGATGCGACTGAAGAAAAAATCGGCCTCATGATGGCCGGCGTGCGAGCGGAGGTCTCGCCATGAGCGCGCCCGCGAAACTTCCGCGCTGGGCTGAATTCGGTTTGTTGCCGCTCATCAATCTCGCCGTGGCGCTCGTGGTCGCCGGCGTGATTATAAAAATCCTCGGCGAAAGTCCGCTCGCGGCGTTCAAGCTCATGGCGACGGGCGCGCTCGGGACGCAGGAAGGAATCGGCTACACGCTTTATTACGCGACCAATTTTATTTTCACCGGACTCGCCGTAGCGGTCGCGTATCACGCGGGCCTGTTTAATATCGGCGCCGAGGGGCAGGCTTATATCGGCGGCTTGGGCACGGGGCTCGTGTGTCTGTATTTGGGGACGTGGCCGTTTTGGGTGGTGTTGCCGCTCGCAGTTTTGGCGGGGGCGATTTTCGGGGCGGCGTGGGCGTTTATTCCCGCCTGGCTGCAGGCGCGGCGCGGGAGCCACATCGTGATCACGACGATCATGTTTAATTTTATCGCGGCGGCGTTGATGACGTACCTGCTCGTAAATGTCTTGATCAAGCCGGGTCAACAATCGCCGGAGACGCGGGAGTTTTCCACCAACGCGGTGATGCCAGCGGCGCATGAATTGTTCGACAAAATGGGAATCACCGTGGTGGCGACGCCGCTTAATCTCGCATTTGGGCTCGCGCTCGTGGCGGCGGTTGGCGTGTGGATTTTTATTTGGCGAACGCGCTGGGGTTTCGCGCTGCGGGTGGCTGGGGCCAACTCGGCGGCGGCGGTTTACGCGGGAATTTCTCCGCCGCGCATCATCGTGGGTGCGATGCTCATTTCCGGCGCGTTGGCGGGCGGACTCGGGCTCAACGAGCTCATGGGTTCGCAGCACCGCATTCTGATGGATTTTCCGAGTGGCGCGGGCTTCGTCGGCATCGCAGTGGCGTTGATGGGCCGTAACCAGCCCGTCGGAATTGTAGTCGCGGCGGTGTTGTTCGGGGCGCTTTATCAAGGAGGTTCGCAGCTCTCCTTCGACATGCCAAAAATCAATCGCGACATGGTCGTAGTGATTCAGGGCCTCGTGATATTGCTGTGCGGCGCGATGGAGAATGTGTTTCGGGCGCCGTTGACGGCGTTGTTTGCGCGTGTACGCAGCGGAAAGGGGATCGAGTAAATGGAAACGTACACCCTCATCGTGCTCTTGCTGGCGGCGACGATTCGCGTGGCGACCCCGTTGTTATTGGCGGCGATGGCGGGACTTTTTTCGGAGCGTTCTGGGGTGATTGATCTCGGGCTCGAGGGCAAAATGCTCGGCGCGGCCTTTGCGGCGGCGGCGGTGTCGGCGACGACGGGTTCCGTGTGGCTCGGGCTTGGCGCGGGTATTTTAACCGCCGTGGCGCTCGCGTTGGTGATCGGCTACGCGTGCATCACGCACCGCGGTAATCAAGTCGTGGCCGGCATGGCCGTGACGATTATGGTCGTTGGCCTCGGGCCCACGCTCGGGCTCGCGTGGTTCAATCTCGGCGGACAAACGCCGCAGCTCGACGGCGCGGGGCAGCGGTTTACAGGCATCTTGTGGCCGTGGGCGGAGACAGCGAGGGAAGTGCCGTTGCCGGGGTTGCTGTATGCGGAGTTGTTGAGCGGGCAAAATCTACTCGTTTATTTCGCGGCGGCGCTCGTGCCATTCAGCGCGTGGATTTTTTATCGGACGCGTTTCGGTCTGCGTTTGCGCGCGGTCGGGGAGAACCCGCACGCGGTGGATACGGCGGGTATTTCGGTCAACGGTCTACGTTATCAGGCTGTAATTATTTCGGGCGTGTTGTGTGGATTTGCCGGGACCTATCTGTCGACGGCGGCGAGTTCCGGTTTCGTGCGAGACATGACGGCGGGTAAGGGCTACCTCGCGCTGGCGGCGTTGATTTTTGGTAAATGGAAACCGTGGCCTACGCTCGGGGCGTGTCTGCTGTTCGCGTTTACGGACGCGCTCGCGACGCGCCTACAAGGCGTGGCTTTGCCGGTGGTCGGCGTGGTTCCGGTGCAGTTTATCCTCGCGCTGCCTTATGTGCTCACGGTGTTGCTGCTGGCTGGTTTTGTCGGTCAAGCGGTGGCGCCGAAGGCGATTGGCGTGCCTTACTCTAAAGAAAAATGAACTCCAACGAAAGTGTCTCCTCTCGGCTTACGCGGCACCTCGGGCAAAAGCCCGACACGGCGCACGCCCTTTTTGTCGCGCCCAACGCCACGATCGTAGGAGACGTAGTGCTCGGGCCTTCGAGCAGCGTTTTTTATGGCGCGGTGTTGCGCGGTGATATCGAAAAAATCCGCGTGGGCGAGGGGACTAACATCCAAGACAACGCGGTGGTGCATCTCGCGGATGCGCACGGGGCGCACATCGGCGCGTGGTGCACGATCGGGCACGCGGCGATCGTCCATGCGTGCACGATTGAAGATGAATGCTTGATCGGCATGGGTGCGACTGTGCTCGACGGTGCTCATATCGGTGCGCGGAGCATTGTGGGCGCCAACGCGCTCGTGCCGCAGCGTTTCACGTGTCCCCCGGGCTCGATGGTTTACGGTTCGCCGGCGAAAGTCGTCCGGGCCTTGACGGCGCAGGAACAGGCGGGCTTGCGCGCTTGGGCGGAGAAATACGTCGAAGTAGCGAAGGCGCACGCGGCGTTACCGCGTTAACGTTTTTGGAGTGAGACGCTGAAGGTTGCGCACGACCTGCGTCGCCAAAAAAACCGCTTTGGTGGGGCTGCGTTTTTTGGATTTTGCCCGGCCTACCTACCGTTTCATTTCAATACCACCGCGTGCGACGAAACGCCGCCTCACGGCAGCGACAATTCAAAAAACGTGTAGCGATAATTCGCGTCGGCGCTCTCGCGTCGGGAAATTTCACGCCAAGGAATATGGCGCCACTCGGGCATGAACGTGTCGCCGGCGATTTCGGCATGAATGAGCGTGAGGTGAAGACGAAGCGGCCGGCCGCTGGCCAGGGCTTCGGTGTAAATACGCTCACCGCCGCAGATCATGATTTTACCGGGCAACGTATCGGCGAGGGCGAGGGCGGAGGAAAACGAGGGAGTGACGTGTATGCCGGCTGACGCGAGCGCGGGGTTGCGGCTGATGACCACCGGTTGCCGGCCCTCGGCGCGGACCTGAGGCCACGTCTTGTAGCAGATGCGGCCGAGGACGACGATTTGTCCGGCAGTCGCGGCGTGAAAAAAAGCGGTGTCTTCGG
>CAJAFD010000357.1 GCA_903938935.1 uncultured Opitutia bacterium | reverse complement strand
GACGGCGAGATCGACCTCGTCGCCGGCTGCTTCTCCTCCGATCCCGCCAAATCCAAAGCCTCCGGCGCCGATCTGTTTCTCGATCCGGCCCGCGTCTACGCCACGTATCAAGAAATGGCTCGCGCCGAAGCCGCCCTGCCCGCCGACCAACGCATCGACTTCGTCTCGATCGTCACGCGCAACAACACCCACGCGCCCATCGCCCGCACGTTCCTCGAGGCTGGCTTCCACGTCGTCTGCGACAAACCGCTCTGCTTCACCCTCGCCGAGGGCCGCAAGCTCCGCGACACCGTGAAAAAATCCGGCAAAGTTTTCGCGCTCACGCACAACTACACCGGCTACCCGATGGTCAAAGAAGCCCGCGACTGGGTCCGCAGCGGCAAACTTGGCAAACTCCTCAAAGTCGTCGTCGAGTACCCGCAAGGCTACGCCACCAGCGCCTTCGAAGACGCCAAACCCAGCAAGATCGCCAACTGGCGTATGGACCCCAACGTCTCCGGCGTTTCCAACTGCATGGGCGACATCGGCACACACGCTCACAATCTCGCCCGCTACATCACCGGCCTCGAAGTCGATTCACTTTGCGCCGAACTCTCGACGTTCATCCCCGGCCGCCTCCTCGACGACGACGGCAACTGCCTCGTCCGTTTCACCGATGGCGTGAAGGGCATCCTCTTCGCCTCGCAGATTTCCAGCGGCGAGGAAAACAACCTCAACATCCGCGTCTTCGGCACCGAGGGCTCGCTGCAATGGTTCCAAGAAAACCCCAACGAGCTCATCTGGAAAAAAGCCGACGCGCCCCAACAAATCCACCGTCGCGGCAACAGCTATCATTGCGAGGCCGCCAAAGGCGCCATGCGCACGCCCTTCGCGCATCCCGAAGGTTTCATTGAGGCTTTCGCCAACATCTACCGCGGCGCCGCCGTCGCTATCGCCGATTCCATCGCGGGTCGCAAAGCCCCGAAAGCTGGCTACGATTTCCCGACGATCGACGACGGCCTCGCCGGCATGGCGTTCATCGAGACCGCCGTGAAATCCGGTAAAGCCGGCGCGAAGTGGGTCAAATTCCCCAAGCTCTGATCACGCCGAACCATCGGTCCTCCTCCCTCAGGCCGCGCCATCGAGCGCGGCCTTTTTATTTTCCGGAACCGGCGGGCATGTTTTTCGCCACCCACGCGTCGTATTCTTTGCGCGGGACGAAGCGCAACGAGGCGCTGTTGATGCAATACCGCAAACCGCCCTGCGCGCGCGGGCCATCTTCGAAAACGTGCCCGAGGTGCGCGCCATCGACGGTCACGTGCACTTCGACGCGGCGCATGCCGTAGCTCGTGTCCACCGTCTCGCCGACAAACGCTTTCTCAATCGGCTTCGTGAAACTGGGCCAACCCGTGCCGCTTTCAAATTTATCGCGGCTATCGAAAAGCGGCGTATCGCTGCACACGGAAAAATAAACGCCGTCCGCGTGATGATTGTAATACTCGTTCTGGAACGGCGGCTCCGTGCCTTGCTGCCGCGCGACGCGGAATTGCATCGGCGTGAGCAGCGCGCGCCACTCGGCGTCGGTGCGCTTCACCTTGGTCTTGCTCAGGTCGATGACGACGTTGGACGGCAACCCGCAGGCCGAGAGTTCGCCGGGTTTGCAATCGAGGGCGTCTTTGGCGGGGGGAGTCTTCATAGAAGTTTGAGCGCAAGCCGTGAGAGCGAGGGCGACGATTAAGAAAGATAACTTGGGGCACATGTTGAAACAAAGCTTAACCATTTCGGCGATTTTTCAAAGTGCAGACTGCAAAAGATCGTTTCAATCGGCCCGCACAGTCGCCGTACCATCGGCAAACTCAGCCGCCAAAGCCTGCCCCGATTTGACGGCCGCGCGACGCGTGACCGGCTGGCCAGCGGCATCGCGCATGATGACAAATCCGCGATTTAGCACCGAGGCCGGACTGGCCGCTTGCAGCCGTTTCCAGAGCGACAACAACCGGTGCGACTCGGTCTGGACCCGGAATTCCGGCGACACGCGGGCGAGTGCCGCTCGCGCTTCGCCGAGTTGTTGCCGCCGCGCTTGAGTCGCATCGCGCAAGGCGGCAGCCAACCGATTACTCAAATCATCCAGCCGCAAAAAACCCTGCTCGATCTGCGCCGCCGGCGCGAGCAAACGCAGCCGCGAACGCGCGTGATCCAGCCGCTCCGTCGCCTCGGCCAAGGCCCGCTCGAGCGCATCCCCCATCGCCGCACCCGCGCGTTCGGTGCGCTCGGCCGCTGCCACAAATTTACTCGAGATCAACTCCGCCGCCGCGCTCGGCGTCTCCGCGCGCACATCCGCCGCGAAATCGCAGAGCGTGAAATCAATTTCATGTCCCACCGCCGAAATAATCGGCACCGGGCATGCCGCCACCGCGCGCACAAGCACCTCTTCGTTAAACGCCCATAAATCCTCCATACTTCCGCCGCCGCGCCCGATCACCAGCAGGTCAAAAATTTCCAATTTCCCGGCAAGCTCGAGCATCGCCGCCATCTCCGCGGCCGCGCCTTCGCCTTGGACTTTGGCTGGGATCACGACCACGCGGCCACGCCATGCGCGCCGGGTCATGATGCGGATAAAATCCTGCACCGCCGCACCCGTCGGCGACGTGATAAACCCCACGCACCGCGGCAACGGCGGCAACGCCCGTTTCTTCTCCGGCGCAAATAATCCCTCGGCCGCGAGCCGCGCCTTCAACGCCTCAAACTCGCGCTGCAACCGCCCCACCCCGTCCTCCACCACGACTCGCACGATGAGCTGATATTGGCCGCGCGCCTCGTACACGCTCACGTCGCCGTACACCACGACTTGCTGACCGTCGCGCAAGGTGACCGTCTGCCGCAGCGCATCACCGCGAAACAAAACCGCGCTCACCTGCGCGCCGGCGTCCTTCAACGAAAAATAAACATGCCCACTGCCTTGCGCGCGCACGTTGGAAACTTCGCCGCGCACCCACGACGAACCCACCGTGGACTCGAGCAACGTCTTCACGCGCCGCGTGAACGCGCTGACGCTCTCGACGCGTGGGTCGCCCTCTAACTCGGCATCAATCGGCGCGCTGGGCATATTTATTCCGCGCCAGTTGCACCAGCACGACGGCGACCACGATCACACCGACACCCGTGGCTGCGACCTTGAAGTTGCCGTTGAGAATACCTTTGCCCATCACGAGCGCGCCCACCGCCCACGGCATCACGCATAACCACGAAACAATCATGTAGAGCTTGAACGGCACCTCCGCCAAACCGAGCAGATAGCCTTGAAGAAAAAAAGGCGGCCCCGGCGTCAACCGCACCACGAGCGTAGCCGAGAGCGCGTTTTTCGAGGTGATACTCGGGATTTTATAACCGTAGCGCGTCACCAAATTCGTCAGCAACGGCCGGAGCGCATAACGAGCCAGCCAATACGTGAGCGCGAGATTGAGTGCGATCATCGCCAGCGACAACGCGATCACGCCTGCCATCGAAAGCTGAGCCCCGAACGCTTCACCCGCGCTCAAAGTAAACGCCATCAACGGCGCGCCCGCCGCCGGCAACACCGCCATTGCGGCGAAAAACACCACCGGCCCGGCCATACGCACGAGGCTCATGCCTTGATCGATTAATTCCCGCGGATTCGCCCCGCGCAACAACCCGAAGGCTCCGCCCAAAAGCACGACGGCGAGCAAAGCGAGCTTCAGCCACGGCAGCGGTTTTTTCTTCGGCAGATTCTGGGAAGACATGGACGCCAGCGTGCCTGCCGCCGCGCCGGACCGTCAAGAACTCGCCGTGACCGGCCCAGCGCCCGCCGCGCCCATAGGCCTCTCACTGCGTCTCGAGCAATGACTTCAGATTATGCAGACACGTCCGACTGGCCGTTTCGCCACCATGCGAAAAGGCGTGCCCGGCCGGAAGGTGCAGCAACGACTCGTCAATCTTCTCCAGCCGCCAATGCGTCTCGAGCGAAAGGAGCCCCGCATAACCCAGTTCGCCCAACACGCCCAAATGCGCGCGCCAATCGACTTGGCCAATGCCCACCGGCGTACCGACGGCAATGAGTTCGCCGGATTTTGGCGCGGCGAGACGGAGCGCGTCTTTCACGTGCAGATGCAGCAAGCGCGCCGCGAGCAAGCGCAGATCCGCCGGCGATGGCGCGGCAGCGCCGGGCACGTAGAGCACGTTGCACGGATCCCAAATCGCGCCGATGCGATCGGCCGGCAACGGCGCCAAGATCGCAGCAGTTTCCGCAGCGGTGGCCGCGAGACAGGAATGTTCGTTTTCCACGCCAACGCGCACACCCGAACCAGCGGCGAGTTCAAGCAAGCCGCGCAGATGTTCGACGACGCGGGCCTGTTTCTCGGGCGCGGCGGGATTCGGCGTGCGCAAAAACGTGAACACGCGCAACAGGTCGCACTGCAATTCCCGCGCGACTTCGAGGCTGCGTTTGAAAATTTCCCGGTGCGCTGCGATGGCGGTGGAGTCCTCCAAGTCGCACTTGAAAACCGGCGTCGCACAGCCGACCACGCGCCAACCTTCCGCGCGCGAGGCAGTGGCGATCTCCGCGACATCGGCGCGCGTGAGGTCTTTGAACGCGCGGCCGTTGAAGCTGCGCAGCTCAAGGCCGGGCAATTTGAACTCGCGCAGGAAAGCCGAGATGATCGGCAATTCTTGAGCGACTTCGTCGGAGATGACGGTGACGGAGCGGGGGAAATTCATAGCGAAAAAAAAGAGAGCGCGCGACCGAGCTGATTACTTGGCGGCGGCTTGGTAGCCGGCTTTTTTCATCACTTCGGCGATCGTCACCGGAACGCCACCGCGACGTTTGCTTTCGTCGGCGGCTTCCATGAACGCGAGCAACTCGAGCGTCGTCTCGGGCGCGACGGGGGAAATTCCCGTTTGGAAAAATTTCATGATCTCCACCGTGAGGCCGGCGTAGTTTTGTTTTTCGCCCACCACGGCGACGCCCTTGGTGCCGACGACGGTGACGCCGTAGCCTTTGAAACTATTGCGGTTGCCCTGCGCGGTACCCACGCGGCCGTCGGACCAGATGCCGGTGATCACATCGGTGTTAGCCGTCTGCGTGCGCACGACTTGGGTGCAGCCCGGCCCGAGCACGGTGTAAAGCGCCTCAACGCAGTGGATGCCGTACCAGAAAAAATCAGGATGCGTCGGCTCATACACCGCCGGCCCGATGGAGTAAGCCGAGGTGATGTTGCCGATCGCCGCGAGCTTAGGCGCGAAGGGTTCGGGCGAGTAACGCAGCGACGACGAACTAAAAATCGGCACGCCGGCTTCGCGCGCGAGACGCACCAACTCAACGGCATCTTTGAGCGAACCAGCGAAAGGCTTATCGATGAATACAGGTTTTTTCGCCGCGAGCGTGCGGCGGAATTGATCGAGGTGCGGGCGGCCATCGACGCTCTCGATGAGAATCGCATCCACGTTGCGCGCGAGTTCCTCGATCGTGTCGTAGATTTTCACGCCGTAGGTATCGACGAGCTGCTTCGTGTAACCTTCGACGCGCGAGGCGCTCGATTCGATGTCGGCGCTGCCGCCTTTAAACGCCGCGACCACGCGGCCGCCGGGGACGTGACCGGGAGCTTGGGGGTCGTTGTAAGTTTTGGCGAAGGCCGGGACGTGCGAGGTATCAAGACCGATCATGCCGAGGCGCAACGGCTCGGCGGCGCGCGTCGAAACAACAGCAAACATGGCGAGGAGAATAAGACGGAGGTTCATGGTGAAGCGTTGGGATTAAGCGGAAAGTTGGCTGGCGGCGGCGGTGTCGATGTAGAGCGTAGCGTCAGCGTGAAGCCGAAGAATCGAAGCGGGGCAAGCCGTCGAAACGGGGCCTTCGACGGTGGCGCGCACCGCAGCCGCTTTGCGCGGGCCGGGCACGTGGATGCTGAGGCGACGCGCTTGGCGAAACACGGAAACGGTCAGCGTGAACGCATGACGCGGCACAGCGGCGAGCGTGGGAAAACAACCGTCGTTAACCTGTTGTTGGCGGCACGCATGATCCAGCTCGACGACCTTTACGAGTTGCGGGTCTGTGAAATCGGCGACGGGCGGATCGTTAAATGCGATGTGGCCGTTTTCGCCGATGCCCATGCAAATCAGATCAATCGGTTTTTCGCGCAGCAGCATCGTGTAGCGCGCCGCGACCGCCACCGCATCCGGCTCCTCGGCCGGGAGCGGATGAAAACGACCCACGCCGACGTGTTGGAGCAAATGTTGGCGCAGGTAATGCCGAAAACTCTGCGGATGCTCGCCGCTCAGGCCGACATAATCGTCCATGTGAAATGCGGTGATGCGCGCCCAATCCAGCGCGACTCCGCAGTGCGCGGGATCAACGAGCGCCGCGAGAAATTCATCCTGCGACGGCGCACACGCGAAGATGACGCGCGCCTCGCCTTGACGCGCAATCACGCCGTGCAGGTGCGCGGCTACGGCGCGGGCCGCGGCGCGCCCCAAAGCGGCGCGGTCGGAGTGAACTTCAAGCGCCAGACGACCGGCGGTGGAATAATGCGGAGCAATGACGGGCATGAGGAAAAATTAAAGCGGTGGCAGCGTGACGCCGAATGCGGCAGCCGGCGCCGAGGACCAAAGTTGATATGCGGCGTCGGGCGAAAACCCAAGCCAATCGGCGACGTGGCGCACCCCGACATCAGGCGTGAGCGTCGAGCCCGCAAAATTTTGCGCGCCCGGCTGACGCGCGACGCCATCGCTCCCGACATCAATCTCGTGCGGCCCAATCGTGTAACGACCCGCAGGCGCACCAGCGCCAGCCATCGCGTCAGTCGTGAAGAGCACGCGGCCGGTAGGCTTGGCGCGAACGAAATTTTTGAGCACCGCCTTGGGCAGATGAATCCCGTCGGGAATGAAACAAGCGATCAATTCGTCGCGCGCGAGGAGCCGTTGGATGATGTTGTCGTGGCGATGCAGTTGCAGCGGACAACCATTGCCGAGGTGCGTGCAAAAACGTGCGCCCGCCCGAATGGCGGCGTCGATATGCGCGTCGTCGGCTTGGGTGTGACCGAGGGAAACGTGCACGCCTTGACGCGTAACCGCCGCGATAAATTCGGCGCTACCCGGCCACTCGGGTGCGAG
>CAJAFD010000356.1 GCA_903938935.1 uncultured Opitutia bacterium | reverse complement strand
CTCCAGTTCCCATTTGAGCGGTTGGCCTTTTTCCACGGTGAGCCAAGCGAAGCTCGCCGGCGCTCCGCGATTGGGGCGCGTGATGCAGCCGGGATTCAGCCAACGCACGCCGTGCGCCACCTCATCGCGCGGCACGTGCGTGTGCCCGTGCAACACCACGTCCACGCCCGCCGGCGGGTGTTTCGGCGCGATGTGTTGCAGGAAAAATCGCACGCCTTCGCGCTCCAGCGTCAACTCCAGCGGCCAAAGCGCTTCCCACTCGTTGTTGCCCAGCACGATGTGCAAGGGCTTCCCGAGCTGCTTGAATTCCACGAGCGTCTCGGGCTCGCACACGTCGCCGAGATGCCAGATCTCGTCCGCGTCTTGCAAGCGCGCCGGCAAATCTTCGGGGTATTTGTCGTGGGTGTCTGAGATGACCGCGATGCGCATGGCGAAAAACACTGAGCCCGCCACGCGCCATTTGACAGCGGATTTTCCACGCCGACGCTTCCGGCCGTGCTCCGCGCGCTCGCCATCGATTTTAATTCTTACTTCGCCTCCGTCGAACAACAGGAGCGACCGGAACTCCGTGGCCAACCCATCGCCGTCGTCCCGTTGCTCGCCGAATCCACCGGCGTGATCGCCCTCAGCCTCGAAGCCAAAAAACTCGGCCTCAAACGCAACGCCCGCCTCGCCGAAGCCCGCCGTCTTTGCCCCGGCCTCATCGCCGTCGAATCCCGCCCAGAGGTTTACATCGATTACCACCACCGGTTACGCGCGGTCGTCGAAACGCTCGTGCCGGTGAAAAAAGTCCAGTCCATCGACGAGCTCGAATGCGAACTCTCCGGCGACTTCACCGTCCCCGCCCGCGCCCTCCGGCTCGCCGAGCAGATCCGCGCCCGCATCGTGCGCGACGTCGGCCCGTGGCTGCGTTGCTCGATCGGCATCGGGCCCAACTGGTTCCTCGCCAAACTCGCCTCCGATCTCGAGAAACCCGACGGCCTGGTCCTCTTCGAAGAAACGGACATTCCCAGCAAACTGATCGCCCGCGATGTCCAACTCAGCGATTTCACCGGCATCGGCGAAAGCATGGAGCAACGCCTCCGCGCCGCCGGCATCGGCGACGTCGCCGCGCTCTACGCCGCCAGCAGCGCCCAACTCCGCGCCATCTGGGGCAGCGTCGAAGGCGCCCGTTTCCACGACTGGCTCCATGGCGGCCTCCAAGAACGCGAGGCCCCGAAGACCAGCACCCTCGGCCACAGCCAAGTCCTCCCGCCCGAGCAACGCGAACCCGCCGCCGCCCTCGCCGTCCTCCACCGCCTCTTGCAAAAAGCCGCCATGCGCCTCCGCCACGAGCACCTCTACGCCGGCGGCCTGCGCGTCTCCGTGCGCCACCGCGACGACACCGATTGGTCCGCCGATCTCCGTTTCAACGAAACCCAAGACACGCTCCACTTCACCGCCGCCTTGAACACCTTGTGGGCCCGTCGCCCCCGCGCGCTCGCCAGCCAAGCCCCGCTCCGCGTCAGCATTTTGTTCGATCACCTGCTCCCGTCCACGCAACACACCGGCGACCTCTTCGAAGCCGAAAAAGAAAAAACCCGCGACAAACTCAACCTCGCGGTCGACACGCTGAACCAGACGTTTGGGAAAAACTCCGTGTATTTCGGAGGGGCGCACGGCGCCACCGGCTACACCCCGATGCGCATCGCCTTCACCCGCATCCCCAACCCCCAACTCGAAAACATCGACGCCTCCCGCCAACGCCGCCTGAAACCCACCCCACCGCCCGCCCCGCCGTCCGATTTCCCTGAAAACGAAGCCTAAGTCCAATCGGCCCAAACCCCACCCTTGACACGGTTCGAGCCGTCGGACACTTCAGTCACCCCTTAATCGCTCAAAAGTCATGAAACCCACCTTCCGCCCCCATCGTTTAAAGCGCGCCCGCAAGATCGGCTATCGCGCCCGCATGGCCACCAAAGGTGGCCGTAAAGTCATTCGCGCCCGCCGCCTCAAAGGTCGTAAGCGCCTGACCGTCGTTTGATTCCGTGCGGTTTCGGCCGCGTCTCAACTCGCCGCGGCCCCATGCGTTTTCGTCCTGAGCAGCACCTTCGCCGCCAGGATGAAATTCGTGCTGTCCGCACCGAAGGCCGCCGTGTCGATGCCCGCGCCTTCACCGTTTGGTGGCGTCCCCGGCCGACGGTTGCTTCTACGGCAACTATCGCAACACCACGCGCCTGCGTGATCGCTTCCACGGCCGCCGTCGGCAATGCCATCCACCGCAATCGCGCCAAGCGCCGCCTCCGCGAACTCTTTCGCGCTCATCAAAACCAACTCCCGCGCGATTGCGACCTGCTCTTGATCGCCCGCGCCGCCGTTTTTCACCGGCCTTACGCGGAGTTGGAGAAACATTTCCTCCAAGCCTGCGGGCAAATCTCCGCCGCACCGCTTACGCCGCCTGCGCCGTCCGCCCATGACTGAGCGCTGTTCCCGTTTGATCTTACGTCTCGTCGGCCTGCCTGCGGCCGGATTGGTTATGCTCGTGCGGGTTTATCAACGCATCCTTTCGCCCGCGCTCCCCGTTTTCCTCGGACCCGGCTGCGGTTGCCGCTTCAGCCCGACGTGCTCGCACTACGCGATCGGCGCCTTGCGTGAACATGGCGCGATCATCGGCCTCGGGCTCGCCGCGGTGCGCCTTTTGAAATGCACACCGCTTCACCCCGGCGGTGAAGACCCCGTGCCCGCGCCCCGCCGCCGCCCGCAGTGCGCCAACACTTCTCGTCTCACTTCTTCTCTTTCCGACCCCCTTTCCTAAATGGACAAAAAAAATCTGATCCTCGGCATCGCTCTCATCTGCGGCGCCTTCGCCAGCCTCTACGTCGGCCAAAAAATCGCCCCGCAACCACCCGCGCCACCCGCCGCCGTGCGGGAGGCCGTTGCGCAACAGACTGCGCAAGGCACCACCAACAGCGGCGCCGCTCAAGCGCCCACGATCACCTCCGGCGGACCGCAAGCCTCCTTCGCCTCCGCGAGCGGCGACAACAAGAGCGCCCGCCTCACCACGCTAGAAAACGATTTCATCAAAGTCCGCTTCACCGATTTCGGCGGTGCCGTCCTCGACGTCGCGCTCAAACACTACCCTGCGGCCCAAGACCGGCCCGATCCGTTCGTCTTCAACGAACTCCACGCCGACCCCATGCTCGCGCTCACCGAGTTCCCCGGCCTCGACCGCGGCACCCGCTACGATGTCGTCAGCTCCACCACCACCGAGATCGTCTTCCGCGCCATCCTCGACGGCCGCCTCGAAGTCACCCGCCGCTACGTGCTCGCTCTTTCCGTTGACCCGAAAGCCGGCACCGATCCTTACCAACTCCGCCACGAGACGACCTTCCGCAATCTCACCGACAAAACCGCTGTCCCGCTCCGCGTCGCCCTCGCCCTGGGCACCGCCGCCCCGGTCAACGCCCTCGACTACGGCATCCAACTCAAGACCGGTTACCGCACCACCGAGACCGACAAACTCATCCCGCGCTCCGACCTCGAGGGCGGCGGTTTCCTCGCCTTTTTCGGCATCGGCTCCAGCCAACCACTTTCGAGTGTGACTAGCCCCGGCCCCATTCTCTGGGCCTCCGTGAAGAACCAATTCTTCACCAGCATCCTCACGCCCGACGCCCCCGCCACCAGCCTCGTCACCCGTCGCGTCAAGCTCCTCTCCGCCCTGCCCGATACCGATCACAACGCCTACGGTATCGCCGGCGCCGCCCAATTCGAACTCCCCGCCCTCGCCGCCGGCGCCAGCGCGAAACTCGGGTCTAACTTCTACGTCGGCCCTAAAGAATACAAACGCCTCGCCAACGGCGACGTTTTCAAAGCCGACCAAGACAAGGTCATGGACTACGGCTTCTTCGGCTGGGCCTCCAAACTCCTCATCACGCTCATGACGTGGATGCACAGCTGGGCCGGCAACTGGGGCATCGCTATCATGCTCACGACGCTCGCGCTCAAGGTCGCGTTCATCCCCCTCACCCTCGCCTCGACCAAATCCATGAAGCGCATGGCCAAGCTCCAACCCGAGCTCGCCGCCATCAAAGAAAAATTCAAAGACAACCCCCAGAAGCAGCAGCAAGCCACCATGCAGCTCTTCAAAGATCGCAAGGTGAACCCCATCAGCGGCTGTCTCCCCCAGCTCCTCACGATCCCATTCTTCATGGGTTTCTTCTCCATGCTCTCCAGCACCGCCGAACTCCGCTACGCCCCCTTCCTTTGGGCGCACGATCTCGCCTCGCCTGACACCCTCTTCCACCTCGGCCCGATCCCGCTCAACATCCTCCCGTTGCTCCTCGGCGTCACCATGATCTACCAGATGAAGCTCACGCCCACCTCGCCCACCATGGACGCGACGCAGGCCACGATGATGAAGTTCATGCCGATCATCTTCACCTTCTTCTGCTACAGTCTGCCCGCCGCCCTTTCCCTCTACTCGACGACCAACGGTCTGTTCACCATCGCCCAACAACTCCTCATCAATCGCATGAAGGACGAAGATGAAACGCCCGCGACCCCGGCCGTCACCCCCAGTGGCAAGCCCGTGAAAAACGTCACGCCCAAGAAAAAATAAGCTCCCATGGCCGGCCATAACAAGTGGTCCAAAGTTAAGCGCCTGAAAGCCGTCACCGACGGCCGCCGTAGCAAAGTTTTTTCCAGCCTCTCTCGCGAGATCACCCTCGCCGCCAAAACCGGCGGCGGTGATCCCGACGGCAACGCCCGCCTCCGCACGCTCCTCCTCAAGGCCCGCGAGGCCAACATGCCCGCCGAAAACCTCGACCGCGCCATCAAGAAAGGCACCGGCGAACTCCCCGGCATCGTCTACGAACAAATGACCTACGAGGCCTACGGCCCGGGCGGCGTCGCCTTCGTCGTCCAAGTCACCACCGACAACAAAACCCGCGCCGCCAAAGACCTCCGCGCGATTTTCTCCCGCCACGGCGGCAACCTCGCCGCCTCTGGGGCCGTGATGTTTCAATTCCTCCACGCCGGCCAATTTCTCATCGCCCGCGAAGCCGTCACCGAAGACGCCCTCACCGAACTCGCCCTCGAAGCCGGCGCCGACGACATCATAACGACCGCCGAAGGCTACGAACTGCGTTGCGCCCTGCACGCCTTCGACCGCATCGCGCACGCCCTCGACGATCGGAAAATCAAACCCGCCAGCGCCGAGCTCGCCTACATCCCCACCACCACGGTCGCCGCCCCCACCGGCCACCTCGCCACCGATCTCGCCGAGCTCCACGAATCCCTGGAGGCCCTCGACGACGTCCAACACGTCTTCTCCAACGAAGACGCCCCCTGATTCGCCGCGCGCGCTCTTCGCGTCATATCACCTCCGCGCCCTTGCCTCGCCCCGCTGTTGCGCCTCAGCTTACCCCACGCATGACCGACGAAACCCAGGCCCCCGCCGCCCCCGCGTCCACGCCGCCCTACCTCGCGGCCGACGACGTCGGACTCGTCGCGCCCCAAGATTTCGTGTGCCCGCGCGCCTTCACGTTTAAGAACGGCCAAGAACTCATCGGTCTCACCCTCCGCTACGAAACCTACGGCACGCTCAACGCCACCCGCGACAACGCCATCCTCATCTGCCACGCCCTCAGCGGCAATCATCACGCCGCCGGCTGGCACACGCCCGCCGACAAAAAACCCGGCTGGTGGAACAACCTCATCGGCCCCGGCAAAGCCGTCGATACGCGCCGCTTCTTCGTCATCTGCGCCAACGTCCCCGGCGG
>CAJAFD010000355.1 GCA_903938935.1 uncultured Opitutia bacterium | reverse complement strand
CGTTGGATGATGTTGTCGTGGCGATGCAGTTGCAGCGGACAACCATTGCCGAGGTGCGTGCAAAAACGTGCGCCCGCCCGAATGGCGGCGTCGATGTGCGCGTCGTCGGCTTGAGTGTGACCGAGGGAAACGTGCACGCCTTGACGCGTAACCGCCGCGATAAATTCGGCGCTACCCGGCCACTCGGGTGCGAGCGTGATCAGACGCAGCCGACCGTTGGCGGCGGATTGCAGGCGCTCAAAATCAGCCAACGTCGGCGCGCGCATCGGGCCGGCCGGATGCGCCCCGCGGTAGCCAGGTTCGGGACTGAGCCACGGGCCTTCGAGATGATAACCCAAAATCGCCGAGCCAGCCGCGGGCGCAGCGGCGCATAATTTTTCAAACGCCGCAAATCGCCGACAGAGCGTATCCATCTCGTCGGTGATGAATGTGGCAAAAATCCCCGAGGTGCCGTGACGCCGAAGCGTGGCGACCGCGTGTTCGAACTGCGCACGCGTGAGATCGTCGCGTTGGAAATCAACGCCGCCAAAGCCGTTGACCTGAAAATCGAAAAGACCGGATGCGTTCACTTGATGAGATTGAGTTCTTCGGGACTCCACGCGTCGGAGTGATATTTTGTCGCCACGCGAATGGCCGCGACATGAGCAGGATCAACGGGGGGCGCATCGTGGCCCCACTCGCGCCGCACGTAGGTTAGGATCGAGGAAATCTGTTGATCGTCGAGCGCGCCGTGCGCGGGCATGTCGCCCGTGTGCATGCGGTTGTTGACCTTAATCGGGCCGCGCACGCCATGGAGCACGATGCGCACCGTGCGCTCGTGCGTGCCGAGCACCCATTCAGAATCGAGCAACGGCGGAGCCACGCCATCGAGACCGCGGCCGCTGACTTGGTGACAGACGGCGCAGATCGTGGTGAAAAGCGTTTTGCCGATCTCGAAACGCGCTTGTTGTTCGGCCGTGAGCGGGGTCACCGCGGCAATGGCGGCGAGGCCTGTTTTGCCGGGCCAGACGACGATCTCGTGCAGTTTGGTGATACGCGTCGCGAGCGCAGAATTGCCGGTGAGCGTGGACCAACCCGTGGGTTCTTGCGCAAATCGCAGTGGGCGGCGCGAACCGTTGGCACCCGCGATCATGCCGTCGAGCAACGCGAGCGAGCGACGGCTACGCGGAGGCTGGGCGGCGGTGAGTACGACGAGGCGCTCGATGAGCGCGGTCTGGCGCGTGGCAAACGTGCCGTTGGCGAGGCCGGTAAGAATCGAGTTCGCACGAGCATCGTCGACGGACCACGCGGGATCGGCGACGAGGCGCTCGAGCAAAGGTAGTTCGCGTTCGCCCATGCCGCTGAGAAACGCTTCGCGCAGGTAGGTGTTCTTCGGGTGCGTGCGCACGATCGCAGCGAGCGCGAGGTCGGTCGTGAGCTCGCGGTGTTCGCCGAGCGTCAATACGGCTTGCAACTGCACTTCGGGCACGGCGTCTGCGGCGAGCGGCAGGAGTTGCGCCACGAGTTCGGCGCGGCCGGCTTGATCGGGTTTGAGGAAACGTTCGCTGAGACGAATCGCCGTGGTGCGCACCACCGGGTCGGCGTCGGCTAGAGCGTGCACGACGCAGGCGCGATCCAGCGCGCCCATGCCGTCGAGCGTCCAGAGCGCGTGCATGCGGCCGAGGGGTTGTTGGCCAGTGAGAATAATTTCGCGAATGGCGGGAGCCAACGCGGCGTCGCGGCGCTCGACGAGGAGACGCTGGGCGGTTTCGCGCCACCAAGAGTTGGGATGCGAGAGGCGCTCGACCCATTGCGCGGAGGTGAGCGCGGCAGCGGCTGGGGCGCGGGGCACGGGGCGGTCGATGGGCACGACGCGGTAAATGCGGCCGAGGTGCTGCGGATCGGCCAGCTTGCGATCTTCGCTTTGTTTGCGGAGGTAGCTGGTGAGCGAGATGCGGTGCTGCAAAACGCCGCGATAGAAATCGACGATGTACAGCGCGCCGTCGGGCCCGGTGCTGAAACTAACGGGGCGGAATCGTTCGTCGGTGGAGGCGATAAATTCTTTTTGATCGTAGGCGTTGCGACCTTGGATCGTGCCGTTTTCGGCGGTGAGAAGGTTGCGGCGGACAAAATTCGCCGCGGGTTCGGCGACAAACGCATCGCCATAAAATTCCGGCAAGAGATCGCCGCGATAAACCCACGGGGAGTTGGCGGCGGTGAATTCTTTGAGTTTACCGTCGCGCAGAAAATCGGGGCGATAACCACGGTTGATGCCGGGATTCACGCGGGCGGGCCAGACGAAGAAATTGTCGGCGGCGTTAACGTTGGTGCCGGGGAGACGCAGAAGATTCGGATTACGTTGGAGGTAGTCGGAAGGGATGATGTCGACGCGCAAGGGGTCGCTGTTGGAGCCGTGGAAGAGACGGCCGTAGTTATCTTGGCTCAGGCCCCATTGGCCGCGGAAGAACGTGGTGGCGGTTTCCCATTCGCCGTTCACGTAGCGAAATTTTTTGGTGTAGGCGGCGCTGTAAATCCAGTTGTCGTGCGCCCAGAGCAGGTTGTTGGGCGCGCGCTCGGGGTTGGCTAGGAAGGGCCGCTTGGGATCGGTTTTCACGCCGTAATCGGTGGCGACGATCGTCTTCTGGTCGGCTTGGCCGTCGCCGTCGGTGTCGCGCCAAAAAGCGAGTTCGGGCGGCGCACCGACGAGAACCCCGTCGCCGACGAGCGCCAGGGCGCGGGGCAAAATGAGGTTATCGACGAACACTTTGGATTCGTCGTAGCGGCCGTCGCCGTCGCGATCGGTCAAGACCACGACGCGGCCGACGGGGGCGTCTTCGCCGTTGCCGTCGAGATCGGGCATATAACCGCGCATCTCGACGACCCACATGCGGCCGTCGGGCCCGAAGGTCAGCGCGACCGGATCCTGCACGAGCGGCTCGGCGGCGGCGATTTCGAGTTTGAAACCGGGCATGAGCGTGAAGGATTTGAGCGCTTGCTCGGGCGTGAGCGCAGGCGCGGGCGGAATTTTATCCGCGGGCACGAGCGGGACTTGGGGCGCGCCGAGTTTATCGGCGTTGTCGCCGATTTGGGCAAAAGCGAGCGGCACGCTACAAAAAAGCGCGAGCGAAACCAAAACGAGCAGACGTTGCAGGGGAAACATGAAACGGACAAAAAAGACGCGTGACGGAGGCAGGAGCGAAGGGATTTTGCTCCGCGCCTGCAGAACACTTTGCCCGCTCGAAACTGAGTCAAGGCTGGGGCCGAGCCTTATCACGCCTGAATTAAGAACATTCACTTGAATTCTTCCCGCAAGAGCATGTAGCCGTGCCTTCATCAAATAGCTCATTGTGTGGCCGACACATTGAGCGTGAAAAAGACTTCCCCCTGCCTCGCCTCAGCCTAGCGTGGGCTCATAGCCAAGCATGAAACTCTCCATCGTCATACCTTGTTACAACGAGACCAAGACCATTCGCGCCATCGTAGACCGGGTCCGCGCCGCGCCTGTGGCTGACAAGGAAATCATCATCGTCGACGATTGCTCGCGTGACGGCACCCGCGACCTGCTTCGCACCGAGATTGCCCCACTCGTCACCAAAATCATCTACCACGAGGTCAACCAAGGCAAAGGCGCCGCCCTGCGCAGCGGCATCGCGGCCGCCACCGGCGACGCCGTCATCATCCAAGACGCCGACCTCGAATACGACCCGCAAGAATACCCGCGCCTCCTCAAACCCATCATCGATGGCAAAGCCGACGTTGTTTTCGGCTCCCGCTTCTCTGGCGGCGACGCGCACCGCGTCGTTTATTTCTGGCACATGGTCGGCAACAAATTCCTCACGTTGCTCTCCAACATGGCGACCAACCTCAACCTCACGGACATGGAAACGTGCTATAAAGTTTTCCGCCGCGAAATCATTCAGAAAATTACCATTGAGGAGAACCGCTTCGGCTTTGAACCGGAGATCACCGCGAAAATTTCGAAACTCGACATCGCCATCTACGAAGTCGGCATCAGCTACTACGGACGCACCTACGCCGAAGGTAAAAAAATCGGTTGGCGCGACGGCTTCCGCGCCCTCTGGGCGATTTTGAAATATAATTTTTTCCGGTAAAAGAATCCCACGGGGCCGAGGCTAAGTTAACCAGCATGACCTCGCCCTCCCCGCAGAAACTCATCGTCGCGGCGGTGGCCATGATCTTAATGGCGCTGTTCAACGCTTACTTGGTGCGTCGAGCCCTGAAAACAGGAAAAATCCGCTCCAGAATGACCATTCACGAACGTGATCGCGACCGCTTTAGTTTTTATGCGACCATTTATTTGCATGTGATTTTTACCTTTGTCTCGTTGGTATGCACCACTGTCTTTCTGTGGGAGGCGGCGAAAGCTGGCTCGATTAACATGGACTTGCCGTGAGTATAATCCGACCGCGGTCAGAACCGCTCGACCCAGCTGAAACGCTGCTCAGCGCCGGGGTAATTACTACAGTCGCGCTCTGGCTCTATGCTTGGACGATTTATGTCCTCAGCTTACCGACGGTCTTTCTCGCCTTCACGCCCGCGCTTATTTTCGCCGGCATATTCTTCGCTCGGGCGTCGTTGCGAAAAGCCCTGCGTGACGTCGAAGCACGCCATCTCCTGCTTAGCCAAGTTTTAATCTCTCTTTGGTGCGTCGTGTGGTTGAGTTTTATCGTCAGCTACTCCGGAGGCGGCTGGAGCGGTGATTGGTTCGAACATTGGGAGCGGACACGGTTTTTTCTTGAGCGGGGTTCACTCGAAACCCGTTTCCTCGGCATCTACCAACTACCTGCACGGCCACCGCTAGCTAATGTTATCACCGGCGCGCTGTTGACGAGCACCGAGGTCAGTTTCGCGTCTTATCAGCTGTGCTCCACGCTGCTATCCAGTTTGGCTTTTTTCCCGGCTGCTCTTTTGGCGCGTCGTTTTGGCGGTGCCCGAGCGATGGCCGTTTTTTGCGTCCTGCTCGCGGTTAATCCCCTCTTCGTGCAAAACGCCACGTTTGCCTGGACCAAACTGCCCGCGGCTGCTGGCGTCCTAGCTGCACTCTATTTTTTTCTCCGCTGCCAAGATGCCCGTGCGCCGCAGTGGGGGCCTGGTCTCTTTGCGGCGAGTCTAGCAGTGGCACTGCTTACACACTACTCGGCTGGACCAGCTGCGGTCGTATTGGCGGGCGCGTGGTGCGTGCGAGGTTGGAATCACCGGTGCGATCCGGCATGGTGGCGTTCAACTTTAGGCGGCGTCTGGGTTGGCGCCCTGATTCTATCAACCTGGTTTTTATGGTCGATGAGCCACTATAGTTTAAACGGCACATTTTTAACGAATACCAGCGTGACCTCCAGCGCCTCGAATTTCAGCGACCAGCTGATGAGGATTTTGCTAAATCTACGCGATACATTCGTCCCTCATGTTTTACGTCAAATCGATGACACATTAATCGCACAGCCCACCCGATGGGGCTACGTCCGCGATGGGTTCTTCCAATTTTATCAACTTAATTTCCCCTTCGCCTGCGGCACCATCGCGACCGTGGTCCTCGCGCGCGAGATTCTGCGCGCGGCAAAAATTAAGTGGGTCTTAGCGATCACTGCGGTCGTGGTGATCAGTATAGCAGTCCACGGTGAACGCGACACTTGGGGCCTGACCCACATCTGCCTTCAGCCGTTGGTTATTCTGAGTCTAGCGTTCCTAGCCAGTCGCTGGAAGTCCCTCACTCGATCCTGGAAACTAGCTCTTGCGACAGGTCTAGCTTTCGATTTTACAGCCGGAATCGGGCTGCATTTTGCCGCGCAAAGCTACGCCTTAGCTCGCTGGATTTACCCACACGGAGCACTTAACGAAATTTTTAACAGCTATAACCAAATTGCACTCGGTAATCTTCTAACAAAAATCCAGCACCAACTCGCCTTCGTCGCCGACCGCTCGACTGTATCCCCCGCGCTTGCCCTCGCTCTTCTCGGTGCCATCCTTAGCTTCATGTTGGTCCGCGCCAGGGCTGATACTTCGTGAACATGACGCCCTCCACTACACTGCCCTCGGTTGCCCTCGTGATTCCCGTCTTTAACGAAGAGGCTGTATTGCCCGAACTTTTTATGCGTCTCAATGCGCTATTTGCCACCGCTTCGTCGCCATGCGCATGGCGCGCCATTCTCGTCGACGACGGCAGTCGCGACCACTCGGCAGCGCTGATTCGCGCCCAAGCTACCCTCGATCCGCGTTGGGAACTCGTCGAACTGTCCCGCAACTTCGGTTTTCAAGCCGCCCTCGCCGCCGGCCTCAGTCATGCCGACGCCACCCAGGCCGATGCCGTCGTCACGCTCGATGCCGATCTCCAGGATCCACCCGAGCTCATTCCCGAGCTTGTAGCCGCTTGGCTCGCAGGCGCAGAGGTCGTGCGCGCTGTGCGACGATCGCGCGCGGAGAGCGGGCTGCGCCGGGCGGGCTTCGATTTGTTTCACCGTATTTTTGGTTCACTCACCGATTATCCAATCGAATCCAACAGCGGCACCTTCGGCCTGATCGGTCGGCACGCCCTCGCGGCATTCAGTACGTTGCCGGAGCGTAATCGTTTCTTCCCCGGCCTCCGTGCTTGGATCGGGTTCAACACGGCGGACGTATTCTACGACCGGCAAGCCCGCGCGGCGGGCCCAGCCAAGCAATCCTTCGGACGTCTCATCCGCTACGCGCTCGATGGCGTGTTCAGTTTTTCCTACCTGCCGCTCCGTGTCCTCACCTACACGGGTCTGGGCATCAGCAGCCTCGGGTTTGCGCTTGGACTATTTTTCGTGATCAAACGCCTACTCGGGGTCGAAACTGCGCAGACTGGTTTTACTACATTGATCACCATCGTAACATTTTTGGGAGGCGTTCAACTTATCGGCATCGGAATACTGGGCGAATACTTGGCCCGCGTTTACGATGAAGTGAAACAACGTCCCGTATTTTTAATCAAAGCCTCGCGATCTCCGCAAAAATGATTTCCCGCTGGATCGTCACCGCTATTCTGCTGATTCACTTCGCCCTAGCAGTCACAAGCAAAAGTAATCACGGCACCACCTCCGACGAAATCGTCCATCTCGCGGGCGGTCTTTCTTATTGGAAATATAACGACTACCGACTCCAGCCCGAAAACGGCAATCTGCCCCAACGTTGGGCCGCAATTCCCGCCTGGCTTTCCGACGCCTCATTTCCATCGATCGAAAAAAACATCGAAGATTGGCGCAACTCCAACGCTTGGATCATCGGCTACCAATTTTTCTACAATACTGGCCAACCGCCTTATCGCACTCAGCTCCTCGGCGGTCGAGCCATGATTGCTCTATTTAGTGTAGCTACCGGACTGCTTATATACCTCTGGTCGCGCCGGCTATTTGGCCAAGCTGGAGGCTTAGTCTCGCTCTTGTTTTACGCGCTTTGTCCTAACTTCTTGGCGCACGGCGCACTCATTACCTCGGACGCCTGCATGACATTTTTTATGCTGGCAAGCATAGGAGCTTGGTGGTGGCACCTGCATGATTCACGATACCGCATCTGGTTGTTGAGCGCCGTCGTTTTCGGTCTCGCTTTGGTGGCTAAATTTTCTGCCGTGCTGCTGATTCCCATGTTCGTACTGACCGCCCTAGTGCGAGCCTTGGCTCCGCAGCCTCTCGTGCTTTTCGGACTACATTTTAAAAGTAAAATAGCGAAAATAGGCGCAGCCGCGCTGTCAGCTGGATGCCAAGGTTTGGTCGCTGGGCTCGTGATCTGGGGATTTTACGGATTTCGGTATAGCGCTTTTAGCACTGCCCTTCCCCCAGCCGAAAGCTTCATCATGCCGTGGGCCATGATCAATGCCAACATCGGAACTTGGGCTGTGATAATAGACGCCCTCCGTAAAATAGAAGCGCTACCTGAAGCATTTCTTTACGGCTTTTCTTATGTGATCACCACCTCAAGCGCACGCGCGGCTTACCTCGACGGTGACTATAGCAACTTCGGATGGGTTAAGTTTTTTCCTTTAGCCTTTCTTTATAAATCCACCGTCTCACTGCTCGTCGCGTTGCCGCTCAGCCTCGTCGCAGCCCGTCAACTAGGCCTCGGGCGAACCATGCTTTACCGCTTCACGCCCTTACTGGTGCTAGCCCTAATTTACGGCGGCTTCTCACTCAGCAGTCATCTCAATATTGGCCACCGCCATCTTCTGCCACTTT
>CAJAFD010000354.1 GCA_903938935.1 uncultured Opitutia bacterium | reverse complement strand
CTTCACCGACACCGGCGACAAATCCGTCATCGGCGGCCTCGCCCGCGATTTCTACCACCGCATCTGGCAACACTACGACCAGCCCGCCGCTTGGCGCCAACAGCAGAAATCCGAATACGGCAACAAAGGCCAAGGCACGCCCGCCATGGACGGCGTCAATCGCACCATGTGGATCTTCGAACCCCACGTGGCCGAAAACGTCTTCGAGGATCTCGTGCGCGAATTCCAACTCCCGGTCGTCCGCGACGAATGGCTCGACCGCGAGAAGGGCGTGAAAAAATCCGGCGCGCGCATCACCGCGATCACCACCCTCAGCGGCAAAACGTACGCGGGGAAAATGTTTCTCGATGCCACCTACGAGGGCGACCTCATGGCGGCCGCTGGTCTCGATTACCACGTCGGCCGCGAAGCCCGCGCCCAGTACAACGAAGAGCTCAACGGCGTCCAAACCGGCGTCCTCCACCACCGCCACCACTTCGGCGTGCTCAAAGAAAAGGTCAGCCCCTACGTCGTCCCCGGTGACCCCAAGAGCGGCGTCCTACCCCGCATCAGCACCGCTCACCCCGGCGAGTTCGGCGCCGCCGATAAAAAACTCCAAGCCTACTGCTTCCGCATGTGTCTCACCGACGACCCGTCGAACCGCGTGCCCTTCGCCAAGCCCGCCGGTTACGACGCCGCCCAATACGAACTGCTGCTGCGCATCTACGCCGCCGGCTGGACGGAGACGTTTGGTAAATTCGACCCGATCCCGAATCACAAAACCGACACCAACAACCACGGCCCTTTCAGCACCGACAACATCGGGATGAACTACGATTACCCCGACGCCTCCTACGCGCGCCGCCGCGAGATCATCCGCGAGCACGAGACCTACCAACAGGGCTGGCTCTACTTCATCGCCAACGACCCGCGCGTCCCTGCCGACGTCCGCGAAAAAATGTCCCGCTGGGGCCTCGCCAAAGATGAGTTCAAGGACAACGGCCACTGGCCGCACCAGATCTACGTGCGCGAAGCCCGCCGCTTGATCGGCGCCTACGTGATGACGGAAAACGAACTCCTTAAACGCCGCCCCACGCCCGAATCCGTCGGCATGGGCAGCTACGCGATGGATTCGCACAACGTCCAACGCTACATCACGCCCGAGGGCTACGTGCAGAACGAGGGCGACATCGGCGTCTCCACCAAAGGCCCTTACGCCATCGCATACGGCTCGCTCACGCCGAAAAAATCCCAGTGTGAAAATCTCCTCGTGCCCGTGTGCGTCTCCAGTTCGCACATCGCCTACGGCTCGATCCGCATGGAGCCCGTTTTCATGATCCTCGGCCAAAGCGCCGCGACCGCCGCCGTCCTCGCGATCGATCAAAACCTCGCCGTGCAAGACGTGCCGTACGCCACCTTACGCGCGCGCCTTCTCGCCGACGGCCAAGTTTTAGAAACTCCCCCGAAGCCCGCCGCCAAAAAGAAATAACGCGCGCCGGCGCGCCGCCGCTTCGTCCCATGAAACTCACGTTCCTTTTCCTCGCCGCCGCCACCCTCGTCGAGGCCGCGTCATCCGCGCCGCTGCCCGCGCCGACCACGCCCAATCCGGGCCTGCGTTATTATTATCCGTTGCCCGTCGATCCCGCGGTCACGCCGCAGACGTTGCGCGTCGATATCTGCGTTTATGGTGGCACGCCCGGTGGCGTGGGCGCCGCTGTGCAAGCGCGCCGCCTCGGCAAGACCGCCGCGCTCGCCGTG
>CAJAFD010000353.1 GCA_903938935.1 uncultured Opitutia bacterium | reverse complement strand
TCTCGGCATTTCTGCGCGCCGAAACGCAACGTCTCATCGGCGTCAAACGCCCGATCGAGGTCATCCATAATTTCTTCACGCCCCGCCCGCCCGCGCGCACCCGCGCCGCCGTCCGCCGCGAACTCGGCGTCGCCGACGACGTGTTTCTCCTCTTCCACTCATCGAATCTCCGGCCCGTCAAACGTGTCGATCTCGTTCTCGCCGCCTTCGCCCAGATCGAACCGCGCACCTGCAAATTGCTCATTCTCGCCGGCGGCGATTTCAACGCCTTTCATTCCGACGTCGTGCGCCTCGGCCTCACCGATCGCGTGATCGTTCGCGAAAACATCACCGCCATCGAAGATTACCTCCAAGCCGTCGACCTCGGCCTCTTCGCTTCCGAGAGCGAAAGTTTTTGCCTGAGCATCCTCGAAGCGATGGCCTTCGCGTGCCCGAGCGTTTCAACCTCCGTCGGTGGCATCCCCGAAGTCATCGCCGACGGCGAATCCGGCCTACTTACGCCCGTGGGCGATCCCCGCGCACTTGCGGTCGCCGCCACCGCGCTCCTCGCCGACCCTGCACGCCGCGCCCGCCTCGGCGCCGCCGCGCAGCTGCGTGCGCGTGAAAAATTTTCCGCGCCCATCATCGTCGAGCGTTACTTGAGCTTCTATCGTGAAGTCTGCGGCGCCGGCACCTTGCGTGACGGCGCGGGCTTGTAAATTCGCTGCGCCGGTCGCACGGAACAAAGATTTCCGCGAAGGCTAGCGGAGGCTCTTGATGAAAAGAATCAACGACTCGACCTGCGCCTCCGATAATACTCCGGCGTAACTCGGCATCGCGTATTCACCTTTTTCAAAACCCGCTGCGATTTTTGCCGTGGGCTGAAGGATCGATTCGCGCAGGTAGGCTTCGTCGACGGTAATTTCCGTAGGTTTGCCCGCGACAAACACCGGCCGGCGGCGCTCAAAAAGTCCGCGCCACGTCGGCCCAGATTTATCGACCACTTTATCCTCCGCCGCGTGACAGGCGACGCAGCCGAAAAGTTGCGCGAGGCGTTTGCCTTCATCGGCACTGATGAGTTCCTGCGCCGCCGCGACGGCAGCACGCGGCGTGAGATCGACCATGATTTCACCAAAGCCCTCAGACTTAGGATTAAAATGCGCGAGCGCGTAAGGCGTCGTGTAGGCGTTTTCCGCAAAGGCCGCTCCGGCCGCGGTGGCGAGCGACCAGCCCACGCGCAGTTGCATCACCGGTTTCATGCCGGGGACGGCCACAAACACGCTGCGTCCGTCCTCCGAAAGATACGCCGCGCTCGCCGGCCACGCATCTTGCCCGGGCGTGCCGTCGGCTTTGTATTGGGGCGAGCCATACTTGTACGTGCGTTGATAATCCCAGGTCTGGATCGAATAACTCGCGGGGTCGCGCGCGCGCGCAGGTTCGAGCGCGACATCGAAGCGCAGCAACACGCCTTGATCCATGGGTACGACTTCGCGCGGAAGCGTCACGGGCGCGCCGGTGAAGCGAATCCGGCCCATTCCCGCGAGCGCGTCGTTCACGTTGCCCCAACCGATCACCTGAAAACCCGCGAGGTAAAGCTGGCCGTCGGCAGGATTCACCGCGCCGTTCAACGGCGTGAAATCAAAGGCCCGCGTCACGCTGATGACGGCGGCTTGAAGCCGCGCGGCCCGCTCGTTGAAGCGCACGACGAAAAGCTCGGGGCGATTAAAACCGATGTGGACCATCGCGTCGTTGAGCGGGCCGAGTTTCGCATCGAACAGCCAGACTTGAGAAAGCGCCGAGGCGTTTACCGGATGCGGCAACCACGTCAGCGGCTCGGCGATGGGCGCGGGATATTTTTCCTTGGGCAGGAAATCGGCGAGGAAGCCGTAGAACTGGCCGTCGCGCACGAGGTGCAACGGCGTCGAGGGGATGTATTGGCCTTGTTGGTCGCTCGCGGTGACGAGACCGGTGCGAAGATTCACGCCGATGTTGGGCTGCCGAAAACCGTAGCCGAGCACGGTCGAGCTGCGTCCATCCGCGGCGATGCGCAGGACGCTGCCGTTGTGTTTGCCGAGCGTCGTCGCTTGCTGGCCGCCCTTGGCGATCACAAACTCACCGTGCGGCGCGAGCCGGAGCGTCGAGGGGAATTCGCGCAGATCGGCCGTCTGCGCGAAGGCGTTGGAAAATAATTCATGCACGTCGGCCTCGCCGTCGCCGTCGGTGTCGCGCAATCGCCAAATGCCATTGCGATCAAACACGTAAATCTGCCCATCGCGAATCGCGACCGACATCGGTTCGTGCAAGCCCGAGGTAAAGCGCCGCCAATGCACTGCGTGCGTCGCATCGTGGAGCCCACGCGCGAGCCAGACATCACCATCAATCGTGACCACGACGCCGGTGCCGTCCGGCAGAAACTGAATATCAGCGGGGCGCACTCGACGTTGCCACGGGTTATTGACGGGCAACGTCACGCTATCGACGACGTAAGCTTCGGCCGCGGTGGAGAGTTTCACCGTGGTCACGACATCGTGCGGCCAACGCGTCATCGGGACCGCGGAAAATGACTCCGCTTCACGCGCCGCCCCCGTTTCCGTCGCCGGGGCGTTGGCGTCGACCGCCAGATAAACCGTGAACCTTGCGGTTTCAGCATGCGCGCGCACGCGCACGTGCCACGTGCCGTTGGCGTCGGC
>CAJAFD010000352.1 GCA_903938935.1 uncultured Opitutia bacterium | reverse complement strand
TTGAACTCGATATTATAAAGAGCTTTGTCGTCGCTGTTCTTGGTGGCGTCGTTATACAGACTGTGCAGCTCGGCCATACGCTCAACAATTTTGCCAGCGATTTTGATCGCGCCGTCCTGATTTTGCAGGAGCGAGATCGCATTCTGGATGTTGATACCGGCTGAACCGGAACGTTTGGCCTGAGCCGAGAGGCGCATGGATACAGCGACACCGCCCGCATCGTCGGATGGGCTCACTAAACGTGAACCGCTCGACAAGCGATTGAGGCTCCGCTGGAGCATGCTCTGAGAAAGACCGAGGTTATTCGCAGCGGCAGAAGCCGCGTAGTTGGTATTGATCGAGACTGACATGGTAGTTCTTCCTTGATTCTAATACACTGTCCGTAGTGCGACGTGTCCGAGGTAAGCTTCGGGACCGAACTCTCAGCGATGTGAACCGCCGATGTTTCTAAATACGTTCCACCGCCGAATAACTTTAGAACTATTTTATGATTTCAGGTGCGAAATCACTCGGCCCCTCGGAGCCAGAGTAGAATCCTATAAGACCGCGCCACCCTCTCTTATAGTACCCGAAATATTATTTTCACTTTTCTCTTAATATCATCCCAGCGCGGCCGTAACGGCCTAGGCAGCGGCAACCCAGCCAAGGCAGGATCTAAAACATGAAAAACGCCGGCTAGCGCAGCGATCAGCGCTCAAGGGCGGTCGTTTATCACGATTTAGACCCCAAGGGCGCGATATCCGCCTGAGGCGCCTCGTGCCATCCAACTCACGGCATCCCAGGCATCCGCCGGCTCCACCCCCCGGCGCTTTCCCCCAAAAAGAGATTGCGCGCGCTCGGGGGAGAGCGAATCTTCACCCGATAAACGTATGACACGGATGATGTTGATTTCCGCTTGAGTACCCCACCCCCAGTTTTGGCGGGTGCGACCAAGCCCGTGATGTCCGAAATCGAGCTGCGGCAACGCATCGAAGCCTGCCCCAAGTTGGCGTCCTTGCGCAGCATCCATGGCGCTCTCGCCGATCTCCTCCGCAACCACCACTCGCAAGCCGGGCAATTCGCGGAGATCATCGCGCGCGATCCCTCCCTCACCGCCCGCCTGCTCCGTATGGTTAATAGCGTGTACTTCGGCCTAGGTACCCAAGTCGGCACCATCGAAGACGCCGTCCTCTACCTCGGCCTCCGCCAAATTCGTTCGCTCGCCTTGGCCACGCCCGTCCTCGAAGACATGAGCGCAATGGGCGCAGACGGCCCCCAAGTTTCCTGGCGCGATTTCTGGCTACACACGCTCGCCTGCGCCTTCGCGACCCGCGACCTCCTCAACCACTCCGACGTCACGATCGACGACGACACCGACTACATCACCGGCCTGCTCCAAAACGTCGGCAAGGTCGTCATCGCCAAAGTATTTCCCGCGGAATTCGCGCAACTCACCCAGGGTGTTTACGAAAACGAAGCCCAAGCCCTCGCCGCCGAGCGCGCCCTGCTCGGCTGGGACCACGCGGCCATCGGGGCCTACTATCTCGAGAGCCACAAGATCCCCGCGGAAATCGTCGAAGCCGTCCGCTTCCACCACGACCCG
>CAJAFD010000351.1 GCA_903938935.1 uncultured Opitutia bacterium | reverse complement strand
TGAGCGCAATCGAGCTCCGCCAACTCGCGCTCAGGGCCGGCCCGCGCCGGCGCTCGCGCCCTTGGCTTCTTCCTGCCGACGGATCAACTGCGTGCGCAAAAACGTATCGGGCGGAGCCGCCCGCCACGCCGTCACCCAGATCGAGGCGAGCATTTCGCTGCCGGTGAGTAAGCGCGCTTTGATGAAATCGCGGCCTTCGGCGCTCGGCGTCACGCCGGGTTTCACGCGAAATTTGTCGGCCTTGTCCATCGCGTAGAGCGGCTCGACGCGTTGTTGCGAGGCGATGAGATAATCCATCACCGCGACGAACAACGGCTCGCGTCCATCCGCGCGGGGCGCGAGGGCGATGGGCTGCGCGGGTTTCACGAGCGGGGACATCTCGGCGAGTTTGATGCCGGCCTTGGCGATGAAGCCGCCGTCGATCCAGCTGTGGATGCCACTGGCGGTGGCGTAGCCGTTGGGGTTGGGACCGACCCAGCCGTTGTGATGCACGGTCGTGTGCAAAGGCTGCGCGCAGTCGCCGACGTAGTGGCCCATGACGCCCATGGTGTAGATGGCGTTGGCCTTGGCGTTGGCGATTTCCTCGGGCGTGCCGAGCTCTTCGAAAACTTTCAGGTAAGCAAACGCCGAGCGCAGCCGCGCGAAATGCTCCGCGATCATCCACGGCGCGAAGCCGGGCCACTCGCGCGTGTGATCAGCGTTTTTGGCCGGATCGATCTTGGGTAATTTATCCGCGTGCGCCGCGCGGGCAGCGGCGAATTGCACGATGAAATCGTAGCGAAACGAGGAGACCTTGGCTGGATCGATCCCGACCTCGGAGAGTTGTTCGAGGTCGCAGAAATGATCGGACCAGCTGCCGCCGGATTGTTTCATGATGAGGTCGGGCACGTTGCGCCAACGGTCGCCTTCGCCGGAGAGAAACAACACGCGCTCGATGTTGGCGGGCTCGCGGACGAAGGCCGGGAACTCAGCCGGCAAGGCCTGCAACGCGAGCTGATTGACCATGCGGTGACCGTTGTAATCCCAAGCCGCGAGCGGCGCGGCGGCGGCAAGAATGGCGAAGAAGACGGCGAAGTGACGGGAGTTCATGGAGAAGAAATGAGTGCGTTGAGAGGGTGCGGGATTTGAGTTTAACGGGAGAGAGTTTTCGCGCCGCTACGCAGACTTTGCAACTGCGACGCATAGGCGCCTAGGCCGTTGGCGATGGCCTCGGCGAGTTGCTGGCGGTAGGTGGCGTTACCGATGCGGCGGGCCTCGGTCGTGTTGGAAAGGAAGCCGCCTTCGATCAGCACGGCGGGACAAGAAACGAGCCGAAGCACGGCGAGCCGGTCGTGTTTAAAACCGCGGTCATCGAGCTTCAAGTCGCGCAGCAGGCGCCGCTGGATCGAGTAAGCGAGGAGACTGTTCCAGACATCGTTGCCGTTGCCGGGATTCAGCACCTCGTCGTCGAGGCGACGCTGCGCGCGCGTGACAGGCGGCTGGTGTTGCGGTGTGAAGCGATAGACCTCGGCCCCACTGACTTTCTCCACCTGCTCGGCGACGGAGTTGAAGTGGATGCTCACAAACACATCGGCGTCGACCTCGGCGGCAATCTGGGCGCGGCGTTGCAAGTCGTCTTGTTTGCCGGGTTTTAACTGCCGGTCGTCGCTGCGCGTGAGCACGACCTTCCAGCCGCGGGCTTCGAGGATTTTTTTCAACCGCAGCGACGTATCGAGCGTGAAGGTCTTCTCGTAAAAACCGAGCGCGCCATTGACCTTGCCGGTGTCGGGCCCGCCGTGGCCGGGGTCGATCACAATGGTTTTGGGGACGGGTTTGATGACGCCAATTAAGGCGGGACGCACGAGTGGCACGAGGCAGCGCTCGAGGTCGATCTTGCTCACGTATAAATTACCGTTGCGCGAGACGGGGGCCTGCCCGAGGAAAATGCGATTGCCGTCCAGCCCGGCTTCAATCCGATCGGAAGCCAGTTCGAGACGGGTATCTTTATCCGTGAGCACGGCCTCGCGCGATGAAAGTGTCCAAGCTAGTTTGAGCCCGAGGCGTTTGGCGGCGACGCCGATCTCGACCCATTCAGCCGCGCCGAAGCGCGTGGAGCGCGGGACTTGGGCGGAGCTGGCGGTCTCGGTTTTAGGCTTCGCCGCTGACGGCGCGGCCGGAGCCAGGGACGGACCGTTCGGGCGAGTGGGAGGCAAACGCGGGATATTTTCCTGCGCCGCGACGCCGGAAACGAGCAAACCGATCATCAAGCCACCCAGCGCGGCCCATCGCACCCGCTGGGTGTTCATACGAAAAACCTCAGGCTCCCGCCGTGGGTTTGTCATCCTCGTCGTCGTCGCCCGACAAGTCGGGACCATCATCAACGGCGGGCGAGCTGCCTTGCGATTGGAACTTCGGCTTGCGCTTATTGGGCGCGAGCGGCGTGAGCATCACGTGAATGTTACGACCGATGAGCTTGGGCTCGGCGTCGGGATTACCCATGCCAACCAACTCGCCGACCGCCCGCGTCATGACGGCGAAACCGAGATCAGTGTGCGCCATTTCGCGACCGCGGAACTTGAGGCGGAGTTTTACCTTGTTGCCGTGACCGAGAAATTCTTCGGCGTGGCGGACCTTGGTGAAAAAATCGCCGTCGGCGATACGCGCGCTAAATTCGATTTCCTTGATCTTGCTCGCCGTGGATTTCACGTGAGAGGTCTTCTTCTGTTCCTCGTACACGTACTTGCCGAAATCCATGATACGGCAGACCGGCGGCGTGGCGTTGGGCGCGACTTCGACGAGGTCGAGGCCGACTTCCAAAGCCAAGGAAATGGCCTTGGTGGTTTCGAGAATACCGAGCTGTTTGCCTTCGGGCGAAATGCAGCGCACGGAGGGCACCTTGATCCGATGATTGCGGCGGATGGCCGCAAAAGGGTCGACATTGCGACGCTGATAAGAACCGGAGCGATTGCCGCCACCGCCGGCGGAAGGGAACGAAGTAGCCATCAATTAGGTTTGGTCAAAAGAGTGAGGTCGCACCATATGTCGCCGCTCGGCCCTCGCGGGGCAACACCAATTTGGCCGAGTTCGCCGCGGCGAGCTTCATACGCTAAAGCTCTCGCCGCAGGAGCAACTGGCCTTGGCATTGGGGTTGGAGAACTTGAATCCCCCAGCGACCATCGCGCCCGAATAGTCTAAATGCGTGCCTTTAAGATAGAGCGCGGTCTTCGGATCAACGACGACCTGCGTGTTGGCCGTGCGCACGAGGATATCGCCGCGTTTCGGGGCCGGCACGAACTTCATCTTGTAACTGAGCCCGTTGCAGCCGCCGCCAGTAATCGCGATGCGCAGAAACTCGCCCTGCGCCTCGCGGGCGATCAAGGCCGCGACTTTGCCGCCGGCTGCGGGCGTGAGTTGCACGAGGTTCTCGTTGCCGGCGCGCACGCCCTCGGGCAACGGTTCAGACGGTGAAATCTCGGGAGCGGGCGATGACATTCGGTTCCGACTATCGCGGCCGGCGCGCGTTTATCAAGCGCCGCGCCACCATCACCGCATTAGCAAAACTCGTCGCGCTGGCCACGCCCTGACCAGCAATACCAAACGCCGTGCCGTGGTCCGGACTCGTCCGCACGTGCGGCAGCCCAAGCGTGACGTTCACCGCTGCGTCAAAATCAATCACCTTCAACGGCGCGAGTCCTTGGTCGTGATAGAGCGCCACCACCACGTCGAACTCACCGCGCAAAGCCCGCGCGAATAACGTGTCGCCCGGTTGGCACACGCTCAGCCCTGGAAACTCTGCGCGCATCTGCGTGAGTGCGGGGTTGATAAAATCGCGTTCCTCTTCGCCGAGCAGCCCGCCCTCGCCCGCGTGGGGATTCAGCCCGCACACGCCGATGCGCGGCGCCGCGATGCCTTCGGCGCGCGCGAGCGCATCCGCCGCGGCCACGGTGCGATGAAGCAACTGCGGCCCGAGGAGTTGCGGTACTTCGCACAACGGCACGTGCCACGTCATCAACACCACGCGCAAGCGCCCGCCGCAAAACGCCATCACGGGTTCACCGCCCCATTGCGCCGCAAAAAATTCCGTCTGCCCCGGCCACGTATAACCCACGCGCGCCAGCGCAGCTTTGCTCACCGGGCCAGTCACGACGCCGCAAAATTCACCCGCCGCGCAACCATCCGCCGCGCGTTGCATCGCCGCCCACGCCACGAGCGCGCCATCGGCCGTCGGTTGGCCCGGCGTCGCCCTAAAATCTTCCAAGCCCACAGCGATCTTCGTCGCCGTCGTCTCGAGCGACGCCAGCCAACGCGCTGGCCCGATCACGGCGATAGCTGCGGCTTCCACAGGATGCGCGGCGAGCCACGCCACCACGATCTCGGGGCCGACGCCCGCGGGATCGCCGCACGTGAACGCGAGTTTCGCCGCGCTCATTCCGTCGCCTCGTCGGCTGACGCGCGACGCGCGCGCGCGAAGCTGCGTTTACCGCCGCTGAAAAACTCGAGGAATTTCCGCGCCTCCGCGCTCGGATAATTTCCGCCCGCGAGTAACGTCGCCGCCACTTCGCGGATGTTGCCCGGCGTGAAATACACGTCGTGAAACGCGGCTTTCAATTGCGCGATGGCCGCACGCTCGACGCCGCGCCGCTTCAGGCCAACGACGTTGAAACCGATGACTTCATCGCGCTCCGCCACCATCGTAAAATGGGGCACATCGCGCGTGACCGAGGCGTTGCCCGCGACCATCACGCCTTCGCCGATCCGACAAAATTGATGCAGTCCCGCGCCGCCGCCGACAAAGGTGTTGGCCCCGATCTCGACGTGACCGGCGAGCATGGCGTTGTTGGCCAGCACGACGTGATCGGCGACCACGCAATCGTGCGCGACGTGGGCGTTGGCCATCAGAAAACAGCCGGCACCCACGGTCGTCGCCTGCCCCGCATGGATGGAGCGGTTAATCGTGACGTGTTCACGGATGACCGTGCCCGCACCGATGCGCACGCCGGTCGCCAGCGCGCGGTCAAATTTCAAATATTGCGGATCGCCGCCGATGACCGCGAACGGATGCACGACGACGCGATCGCCCAACACGCAATGGCGCGTGATCACAGCGTAGGCCATGATCTCGCAATCCGCGCCGAGCTGGGCGCCGGGTTCGATGAGGGCCGTGGGATGAATGGTGCTGCTCATTTGATCAAGTCGGCGCGGATTTTACGGCTCGCCGGCTCGCGGCCTACGGGCAGATCGAGCTGCGAGTCTTTGAGGAGATCGTAGTTTTTCAAAATGCGCATGACCTGCAGGGTGTCGCTCTTGCTGTAGTTTTGGTTGCTTTCGATTTTGTCGATCAAGTCGGTGAGCATCGCGCGAAACGAGATAATCGCATCGACCCCGCGCTCCTTGAGCAAGGCCACGCTCTGGGAGCGAAACGGTTCCGCCGTCGGCAGCGCGGGCAACACCAGAATCTTCGTCACCACGGCGTCGAGCTCGCCGTCGGGCGCATCGGGCTCGAAAAACCGCGGGACTTGCTTGAGTACGTTTTCTTCGAGAAACCCAAAAATCTCCGGCGAACCCCGTAGAATCGCCGGCGTAAAGACGTTCGTGTGCCACGGTTTCACGGACACCACGGCGCGCTGGATGAAGGGCAGCTCGTTCGCGAAGAGGAAAAAATCGGGCGCCCGACTGCCGCGCACCCAGGCCGGATTCGAAACCAATAAATCGATCTCTTCTTCCCCGGTTTTCTTGCGCGCGGTCACGGAATATTTTCGCGCTTGGCGCACGAAAAATCCGTTCTGTTCAAAATACTCGCGGACGATGCCTTCGTCGATGGCCGACATAGCAACAGCCTAGCGCACGCCGCCCGAGAAACACACGGAGATTTTTTGGGCGTCCACGATTCAGGTCCAACGACTCACGCTCAAACCGCGCCCACCGCGGCGAAACTCGCATCGGCCAACGCCGGATCAATCCCGCCCTGCGTCGCCGCTGCGCCCAAAGCCTTCAAGACCACAAAGCGCAACCCGCCGGCGCGGACTTTTTTATCCCGCGCCATCGCAGCCCGCAATGCGCCGATTGCCAACGGTGCGCGCAAACGCGTCGGCAACCCATGCGCCGCCACCACGGCATCCACGCGGGCGACTTCGGCCGCGCCGATCGCGCCGAGTTTTTCCGACAACCGCGCCGCCGCACACAAGCCGATCGCCACCGCTTCGCCGTGCAAATATTCTCCGTAGCCCGCGACGTTCTCGATCGCGTGGCCAAACGTGTGGCCGAGGTTCAGCAATGCCCGACCGCCTTCTGCCGCGGTCTCGCGCTCGTCCGCTTGCACGATACCCGCCTTAATCGCACAACAGCGTTTAATCACGGCCGCCAGCTCCGCGCTCCGCAAGGTCAACGGGGCCCGCTCCAGTTGGGCCAACAACTCCGAGTCTCCGAGCAGCCCGTATTTAATCACTTCGGCCATGCCGGCCGCAAACTCGCGCGCCGGCAAGGTGACCAAAAGATCGGTAGAAATATAAACCGCCCGCGGTTGGTGAAACGCGCCCACGAGATTCTTCCCGGCTGCGATGTTGATTCCTGTCTTCCCGCCAACCGAGCTGTCCACCATCGCCAGCAACGTCGTCGGTACCTGTTGAAACTCCACGCCCCGCAGCCACGCCGCCGCCGCGAATCCCGCGAGGTCACCCACCACCCCGCCGCCGAGCGCAAATACTACCCCGCCGCGGTCGAGCTTGTGCTGCGCGAAAAAGTCCAACGTCCGACCTAAACCCTCCAGCGACTTTGCCCCCTCGCCCGGCGCCAACGCCAGCACAGGTACCTCGCCGAACATCGCGGCCAACGCCCCGCCCTGCTTGGTCGCGAGATTTTCATCCGTGACCACCGCGACCTTGCGGCCAGCCGCACTCAAGCACGCCACTTCCGCCCGGATTTCGGCACTCAGGTTCGCGCCAAACCGGATCTGATAGCTTCGCTCCGCCAAATTAACACTTAGGGTTTCGGCCATGCCCGTTTAAACGTCCCCTCACCCACGGCGTCGAGCAGAAGTTACCCCGTCAGGTCCACGCGGCCCGAACCCTAGGCTCATCAGCTTCTCAGCCTTGGTTATTTGGTCACTTTTCAAAAGACTGCACATGAGGCTTGATCTTATTGCGACGGGGTCTGAACGGTTGGGTAATGTTCTTCTCACCTTGCACCCGGCGCTCGACGCAGTGCGCCGCGCTTATAGCGCTGGCCACCGTCGCCGGGATTGCGCGGATCGAGTCCAACCCTCAAAAAACCAACGCGGCCAACGCGCTTGAATCGAACCCTTGCTTCGTTCCCGCCTCCGGCCCAGGTCCTGCCCACTTTACCGTCTCGCCGAAGTGGTCCGCTCCTTGGCTTCAGCCCTTAGCAACGCTGGCCCTCTGGTTCCTGAGTACCGAGGAGTGTTCGGAACTGAATCCTGCCGCCGCGTCGTCCGAGCCCGGATCAGCGCCCGATGCCGTCGCTACACTGACCTCTCCGCGAACCTTCCCCGCTCTTCCCATCGGGCCGACCGCCACGCCCGAGGTGAATTATCCCGAGCCTCGGATTTTAACGGGTTCGCGCTCACACCTCGTCCCCTTTGCCGTCGGCCCCCCGCGAACGCAACGCCCACCCAACCTTCGTGCGAACGGCACCCCGGTGCCCAAGGTCGACTTCGCTCGCCGGTTCTACGATGTTTCAATCGACCATTTTTCTGTCCGTATCTTTGCACGCCTAGCGTGCCGTAGTGTTTTCGGCCACCCTTGGGTCGGCCCTTTTATCCCCCGAGTTTCGTCCCGCGTGGCGCACCGGGCTCACTCTCTGCTTCGCTTCGTTTCCATCGTGCGCTCTGCGCGGATGGCGGACGGCAGACGGCTCTTTCCGTTATGAAAACATCCGCTCTTTCCGCATCCCGTTTTCTCGCCCGGCTGGCCCTGCCACTCGGTCTCGTCGCCGCGACGTTAGCCCAAGAGGCAACGACTCCGAGCTACTTGCCTTCGGCCGAGAAAGCCGTGCGGCTTGAGCGCTTCGAAGTCTCCGACCGTCACGAGAAAACCTACTTCAGCCAACGCAGCGCCACCGCCACCAAGACCGACACCGCCCTAGTCAACATCCCCCAATCCCTGAGCGTCATCACGCGCGAGCTCATCGACGACCAGTCCATGCAGAGCATCGGGGACGTCACCCGTTACGTCCCCGGTGCCGGTATCGCTCAAGGCGAGGGCAACCGCGACACCCCTGTCCTCCGCGGTAACTCCACCACCGCCGACTTCTTCGTCGATGGCATCCGCGACGACGTGCAATATTTCCGCGACCTTTACACGGTTGACCGCGTCGAAGTCCTAAAAGGCCCCAACGCGATGATTTTCGGCCGCGGCGGTTCCGGCGGCATCATCAACCGCGTCACCAAACAGGCCACCGGCGCCACCAACCGCGAGCTCTCCTTCCAGGTCGGCTCTTGGAACCAATATCGCACCACCCTCGACCTCGGCGCGCCCCTCACCCCGACCTTCGCTTACCGCATCACCGCCCTCTACGAGGATTCCGAGAGTTACCGCGACGACGTCACCCTCACTCGCTACGGGATCAACCCCACCTTCGCCGCGCGCCTCACCCCCCGCACCACCCTCCGCACGGGCATCGAACACTTCCACGACGAGCGCACCACCGATCGCGGCGTTTCTTCCTTTCAAGATCGCCCCGTCAAAACCGCCGCCGCCACCTTCTTCGGCGATCCCGCCCAGAGCCCCACCCAAGCCACTGTCGACACCGCTTACGCCGTCCTCGACCACGCCTTCTCCCGCGACATCACGCTCCGCAACAGCACGCGCTTCAGCCGCTACGACAAATTTTATCAAAACGTTTTTCCCGGCGCCGTGAACGCCGCCGGCACCACCGTCGCTCTCTCCGCCTACAACCAGGCCACCGCGCGCGACAACCTCTTCAACCAAACCGATCTCGTCCTCCCTTTCGCCACCGGCTCCGTCCGGCATCAGGTCCTCGTCGGTCTTGAGCTCGCCCGCCAGGAAACCGACAACCTCCGCCTCACCGGCTACTTCACGACGGTCAGCCCGACGATCACCTCGATCAACGTCCCGCTCTCCACCCCGCGCACCACCCTCCCCGTTTCCTTCCTCCCGAGCGCCACCGACGCCAACAACTCCGGCGTCGCCAAAACCGTCGCCGTCTACGCACAGGACCAGATCACCCTCCTCCCGCAACTCCAGGCCGTCGTCGGCGTTCGCTTCGAAAATTTCTCCGTCGATTTTCGCAACAACCGCACCGCCATCTCCCTCGACAGCACCGACCGCCTCGTGTCGCCCCGCGCAGGCCTGATCTACAAACCCGCCGATCCCGTCTCGATCTACACCAGTTACAGCACCTCCTATGTGCCGCGTGCCGGTGAACAACTCTCCTCCCTCAGCCTCACCAACCGCGCCCTCGATCCCGAAGCATTCACCCACTACGAAATCGGCGCCAAGTGGGACCTCCGGCCCGACCTCGCCTTCACCGCCGCTCTCTACCGCCTCGACCGCACCAACGTTGTCATCGCCGATCCCGCCGACATCACCCAGTCCCTCCTCGTCGACGGCCAGCGCGCCCAAGGCCTCGAACTCGGCCTCACCGGCCGCCTCACCGCACGCTGGAGTGTCGTCGGCGGCTACGCTTACCAAGACGGCACCATCAAAACCACGCAGGCCATCACGATCGTCGCCGGCGCCCGGCTCGCCCAACTCCCGCGCCACACCCTCTCGCTCTGGCATCGCTACAACCTCAGTCGCACCTGGGGCGTCGGTCTCGGGACCATCTACCGCGACGAAATCTTCGCCTCCACCGACAACACCGTGCGCCTCCCCGGCTTCGTGCGTTTCGACGCCGCGCTCTTCCACCGCCTCAACGCCCGCCTCCGCGCCCAGCTCAACATCGAAAACCTCCTCGATCGCACCTACGACGCGATGGCCCACAGCAACAACAACATCACCCCCGGCTCCCCTCGCGCCTTCCGCGTAAGTCTGACCACCCTGTTCTGAGCGCCCGGTCCCAACCCTTACGTCGCGCCGACTCCTTCCCGTCGTGCGCGACCTTGCACCTTGCTCCGCAATCTCGCCAACTCCTCGCCCAGCTCGGTCCACATGACATTTCGCAAAACTCTCTTTTGGCTCCACCTGCTCGCCGGTCTCGTCGCGGGCCTGTCGATCGGCATCATGTGCTTCACCGGCACCGCGCTCGCTTTTGAAAAAGAACTCGTCGCCTTCGCCGAGCGCGACGCCCGCCGCATCGCGCCGCCTGTCGCTGAAACCCCGCGCCTGAGTCTCGCTGAGCTCCAAGCGCGCGTGAGCACCGCCCATCCGAACGCTAAACTTTCCGGCCTCGCGCTCGAAAACCACCCGCTCGCCGCGGTCGCGTTCACCGCCGGCCGCAACGAGACGTTTTACGCCCATCCTTTCACTGGTGAAATCCGCCAAGTCGCCTCCACGCGCACGCGTGATTTCCTGCAGCTCATGGAAGACTGGCACCGCCAACTCGCCCTCGGCGGACCCAACCGCCCACTCGGTAAAGCGATCAACGGCGCGGGCAACCTCGCTTTCTTTTTCCTCGCCGTGTCCGGCCTCTATTTGTGGTGGCCGCGCAAATGGCGCACCAAGGGCCTCAAGCGCTCGCTCTGGTTCGTCCCCGCCGCCAACGCCAAAGCACGCGACTGGAATTGGCACAACGTCATCGGCCTCTGGTCGGCTCCGGTCTTGATCGTGCTCACGCTCACCGCGCTACCGATTTCCTACCGTTGGGCCGGCAACCTGATTTTCACGCTCACCGGCACGCCACCACCGCCGCCCACGTCCGCGCCCGCGCCCGCGCCCGCGCCCGCCGCGCCGACCGCGCCCAGCGCTTCGCTCCCGACCCACGCCGCCCGGGCCCAACCTTTATCCGCCGAAATCTTGATCGCCCGCGCGCAAAAAGAACTGCCCACGTGGACGTCCCTCACGTACCGCGCGGCCAACCCCGCTGCGGCGCCCACGTCGGCCACCGTCGCCGTACGCACCGCCGATGCGTGGCCGCGCACGGCGTTGACGACGTTAACGCTCGATCCGTTCACAGGCGAAATCCTCAAAACCAACGGCTACGCCAACCTCAACGCCGCCCAACGCGTCCGCTCGTGGACGCGCTTTCTCCACACCGGCGAAGCGCTCGGTGCGCTCGGTCAGTTCGTCGCCGCTCTCGCCTCGCTCGGTGGTTGCGTACTCGTTTACACGGGCTTTGCCCTCGCGTGGCACCGTTGGCGACGCTGGCGCAATCCGCCGCCACTCGACGCATCCTGATTTTTACCCACCTACATCCGCGAACGGCGCTCAGACTGTCCGCGCACCTTAACCGCAACGCCCCTGCGCGCGCCTCGTCTTGCGCGCGAACCCCACTTTCACCATGTCGCTTACCCTGCGTTTATTTTTCACGCTACCGTTGCTCGCGCTTGCTCACGCCGCCGCCGAGTCCACGCCACCCGCGCTTCGGTCGGACTGGATCGACCCCGACACCGGCCATCGCGTCATCCGCCTCTCGCCCGACACCGGCGGCTCCAGCCTCTATTTTCACCAAAACGGCTACACGCCCGAGGGCGATAAACTTGTCCTCAACACCCCCAAAGGCATCGCCACCGTAGATCTGTCCACGCTAGGCGTATCACCGCCCAAAGTTGAAATCATCGCTACAGATTCTCGCGTCATCGCCACCGCGTGGCGCACGCGCGAAGCCTATGTGCGGCGCGGCGACGCCATCATCGCCATCCACCTCGACACGAAAACGGTCCGCGAGGTCACGCAACTCCCCACGCCAGCTCGCGTCCGCAGCGGCCAGTACGCGATCAACTGCGACGAAACGCTCCTCGTCGGCATCGCGCCCGATCCCGACGGCCAGACGATCCCGCGCACGCCTCCGTCCGGAGGCTACGGCGGCACACTCGAAGCTCAATGGGCCGCCGGTACGCCGAAAATGATCTACACCGTCGACCTCAAAACCGGCGCCTTCCGCGTCATCCACCGCGAAAACGACTGGACGAACCACCTCCAATGCTCCCCCACCGATCCACTCCAGATTCTTTTCTGCCACGAAGGCCCGTGGCACTTTAACGACCGCACCTGGACGATCCGCGCCGACGGTTCCTCGCCCGCCCGCCTCCTGCACGAGCGCACGATGAACATGGAGATCCAAGGCCACGAATTTTTCAGCCCCGACGGCAAACAAGTCTGGTACGATCTGCAGACGCCGCGCAGCACCGTCTTCTGGCTCGCGGGCGTCGATCTCACGACCGGCCACCGCACGTGGTACCATCTCCCGCGCCAAGAATGGTCCGTCCACTACAACGTCTCCCGCGACGGCAAACTGTTCGCCGGCGACGGCGGCGGTCCCGGCAGCGTCGCCACGCGCACCGGCGACGGCGAACTGCTCAACCCGCCCGGCAACGGCCAATGGATTTATCTCTTCCGCCCCGCGATGGTGCGCGGCAGCTCGTTCCGCGACAAAAAAGACCTCATCGATATCGGCACGTTTAAAACCGAGCGCCTCGTCAACATGGCCCGTCACAACTACAGCAAAGACACCGGCGTCGAGCCGAACCTCACGTTCACGCCCGACGGCCGATGGATTATTTTTAGCGGCAATTTCGACACCAATCTAGGCCGCGGCAAAAAAGCCCAGACGCACACCTACGCCGTCGAGATCGCCCCAGCGACGGCCGCCCGCCGCTGAGGCCTTGCTTTAGAGCGTATTCAAAAACGCCATCAACACCGCGCGATCCGCTCGTCCCTTTCTTGCCAAAAACATCCTACTAGGCACCGTGTTCGCATGCTCCTCCCCAAGCACACCCTTCGCTCCGCGTGGCTCTGCGCCGCGTTTTTGTTAACCGGGTTCAGCTCGCGCGCCGCCCAGAACCCTCCGACTTCTACGCCCGCTCCGAGTGCGCCCCTCCTCGACAAATCCGGCAACCCCGCCGGTACGCGCACTCTCGCCATCGGCGACGCCGCCCCCGATTTTGCTCTCCCCAGCATCGACGGCCGCACGTACAAACTCTCTGACTTCGCCGGACCCGATGTGCTCATGGTCCTCTTCACCTCGAATCACTGCCCCACGTCCCACGGCATCGAAAAACGTCTCCAAAAACTTCGCGACGATCTCCGCGGCCGCAGTTTCGGTCTCGTCGCCATCAATCCCAACCACCCCGACGGCCTCAGCCTCGACGAACTCGGCTACGGCGAATACAACGACTCGTTCGCCGACATGAAGCCCTACGCCGCCAGCCTCGGCTGGGATTTCCCGTACCTCTACGACGGCGACCAACAGCTCATCGCCCGCGCCTACGGTTGTCTCGCTACACCCCACGTCTTCATCTTCGATAAAGCCCGCCGCCTCCGCTACGCCGGCCGTTTTGATGATTCGCGTTTCCCGCAGGAAGAAACCGTCAAATCGCCCGACGCCCGCAACGCCATCTTCGCCCTCCTCGACGGCAAACCCGTCCCCGTCGAGCTCACCAAACCGCACGGCTGCTCCACCAAATGGCGTGAGAAAAAAGCCGCCCACGTCGTCCGCGAAACCAGTTGGACCCAAATCCCGGTCACGCTCGAGCGCATCGATGCCGCTGGCGTCGCCGCCCTACGCGCCAACCCCACGCCCAAGGTCCGCCTCGTCAACGTCTGGGCCACGTGGTGCGCCCCGTGCGTCGAAGAATTTCCCTCGCTCGTCGCGCTCTCGCGCCAATTCGACATGCGCGACTTCGAACTCATCACCATCTCGCTCGACGCGCTTAAAGACGAAGCGAAAGCCCAAGCCTTCCTGCAAAAACAAGGTGCCGGTCTCACTAAAAACGTCCAAGCCTCCGTGAAAAAAGAAGGCCGCACCACCAACCACTACCTCTTCACCGGCGCCAATCAGGATGCTCTGGTCGCCGCGCTCGATTCTGACTGGCCCGGCCCGTTGCCGCACACCGTGCTCATCGCGCCCAACGGCAAAATCCTCTGGCGCCACAACGGCGTGATCGACCACGCCACCGCGCGCGCTGCCATCGTCGCCGCGCTCACGCCCTATTACGCGCCCACCCCGCCTACGCCCAAACCCGCCAAATCCGCCGCCAAGAAATAAATTCCGGCCCCGTTTTCTCGCCCTTGCCTGCGTCCCCTTTTTGGGCGCAGGCTTTTTTTATGCCTAACCTCGTTCGCCCCTTCGTTGGTTTCCTCGCCCTCATGTCCATCGTCCAAGCCCAGCCCGCGCCCGCCGCCAATCCGCTCCTTTCCGTGAGCCCGCTGCCGCTGGCGTATCCACAGTTCGACAAAATCAAAGACGAGCACTACGCGCCCGCCTACGAACGCGGCATGACCGAGAACCTCGCCGAGGTCGCCGCCATCGCCACTAACGCCGCGCCCGCCACGTTCGACAACACCATCGTCGCCCTCGAGCGCTCCGGCCAACTCCTCGGCCGCGTCTCCCGGATTTTTTCCAACATCAACGGCTGCAACACCAACCCCGCCCTCCAAGCCGTCGAGAAAACCTTCGCCCCCAAACTCGCCGCGCACCGCGACGCCATTCTCCTCAACGCCGCGCTCTTCGCCCGCGTCCGCTCGCTGCATGAAGCTCGCACCGGCCTGAGCCTCGATCCCGAATCCGCCCGCCTCCTCGACGAAACTTACAAATCTTTCGTCCGCGCCGGCGCCCGGCTTTCCGAAGCCGACAAAACCAAACTCAAAGCCCTCAACGCCGAAATCGCCTCCGCCGAGACCGCGTTTTCCCAAAACGTCCTGAAGGAGCGCACCGCCTCCGCCGTTTATTTCAATGACCGCGCCGCGCTCGCCGGTCTCTCGGAAACCGAAATCACCGCTGCCGCCGAGCTCGCCAAATCCTCCGGCCGCGCGGGCCAATTCGCCCTCGCCCTCATCAACACCAGCGGCCAACCCGCGCTCACGTCTCTCACCGATCGCACCAGCCGCGAGCTCATCTTGCGCGCCTCTCTCGCCCGCGGCAGCCGCGGCGGCGAATTCGATAACCGCGCCAACGTCGCCACTCTCGCCCGACTCCGCGCCGAGCGCGCCGCCCTCCTCGGCTACGCCACGCACGCCGACTACGTCCTCGAAGACCAGACCGCCAAAAACGTCGCCGCCGCCAAAGCCCTCCTCGCCCAACTCGCCCCGCCCGCCGTCGCCAACGCGCGCAAGGAAGCCGCGGACATCCAGCAGATCATTGACGCCGAATTCGCCGGCAAACCGGGCCGCTTCACCGCCGCCGCCAGCGACTGGGATCTTTACTCGGAAAAAGTCCGCACCGCCCGCTACGCCTTCGACGAGGCGCAAGTGAAACCTTACTTCGAGCTCAACCACGTGCTCGTCGACGGCGCGTTTTTCGCCGCCACGAAACTCTTCGGCATCACCTTCAAGGAACGCACCGATCTGCCCGTTTACCGCCCCGAGGTCCGCGTATTCGAAGTCTTCAACGCCAACGGCGCCACGCTCGCGCTCTTCATTTTCGACGCCTACGCGCGGCCTTCCAAAAACGGCGGCGCCTGGATGAACGAGTACGAATCGCAGTCCGCCCTCCTCGGCACCAAGCCCGTCGTCGGCAACCACCTCAACATTCCCCAACCGCCCGCCGGCGAGCCCACGCTCCTCACCTTCGACGAAGTCACCACGCTCTTCCATGAATTCGGGCACGCCCTTCACGGCATGTTCTCCGACGTGAAATATCCGCGCTTCAGCGGCACCAGCGTCCCGAGCGACTTCGTTGAATTTCCCTCGCAAGTGAACGAGATGTGGGCGGTCTGGCCCGAGATTCTTAAAAACTACGCAAAGCACTACAAAACCGGCGAACCGCTCCCCGCCGCCTTGCTCGCCAAGGTCCTCGACGCCCGCAAATTCAACCAAGGCTACGTCACCACCGAATACCTCGCCGCCGCGCTCCTCGATCTCACGTGGCACGGCCTGAAGCCCGCGGAAGTTCCCGCCGCCGATGGCGTGCTCGCCTTCGAAGCCGCTGCGTTGAAAAAAGTCGGCCTCGATTTCGCGCCCGTGCCACCGCGCTACCGTTCGACGTATTTCTCCCACGTGTTTTCCGGCGGTTACTCCGCCGGTTACTATTCCTACATCTGGTCCGAAGTGCTCGACGCCACCACGGTCGAATGGTTCAAGCAAAACGGCGGCCTCACTCGCGCCAACGGCGACCGCTTCCGCGCCAAACTTCTCGCGCGCGGCGGCACCGCCGATGCCCTGGGTCTCTTCCGTGATTTCACCGGCGGCGAGGCCGACATCAAACCACTCCTGGTCCGCCGCGGCCTCGACGCGCCCGCGACCGCCTCGGTCCCCGCCGCCAATCCGCTGCTCACGCCGAGTCCGTTGCCCTTCAATTACCCGCCGTTTAATCTCATCAAAAACGAGCACTACCTGCCCGCCTATGAAGCCGGCATGACCGAGAACCTATCCGAGATTTCCGCCATCGCGCAAAACCCCGCGCCGGCCACGTTCGACAACACCATCGTCGCCCTCGAACGCTCCGGTCGTTTGCTCGCTCGCGTCGCCACGGTCTTCGGCGGCCTCTCCGGCGCCAACACCAACCCCGAGATGCAAAAAATCCAGCGCACGATGTCGCCGCGTCTCGCCGCGCACAGCGACGCGATTCGCCTCAACGCCGCGCTTTTTGCCCGCATCGCGAGCCTCTACGCCGCCCGCGCCTCCCTCGCGCTCGACCCCGAATCCGACCGCCTCCTGTGGCGCACGTATCAAGACTTCGTTCGCGCCGGCGCCAAACTCGGCGAGGCCGACAAAGCTAAACTCCGCGCACTCAACTCCGAGCTCGCTACGCTCCAAACGACGTTCACCCAAAACGTGCTCAAAGAACGCGACGCGTCCGGCGTGCTCTTCGATACTCGCGCCGAACTCGATGGCTTGAGTGACACCGCGATCGCCACGGCCGCCGCCGCCGCGAAAGCCACCGGCCACGACGGCAAGTTCCTCATCGCCCTCGTCAACACCACCGGCCAACCCCCGCTCACCGATCTCAAAAATCACGCCGCCCGCGTCAAACTCATCGCCGCCTCCCTCACCCGCGGTAGCCGCGGTGGCGACTACGATAACCGCGCCGTCGTCTCCGCCATTGCCAAGAAACGCGCCGCCCGCGCCGCCCTCCTCGGCTACGCGCACCACGCCGCTTACCAGCTCGAAGAACAAACCGTCGGCAGCGTCGAGGTATTAAATAAACTCCTCGCCCAACTCGCCCCGCCCGCCGTCGCCAACGCCCGCAAAGAAGCCGCCGACATGCAGGCGATCGTCGATGCGGAAAAAGGCGGCTTCACCCTCAGCGCCGCCGACTGGGACCGTTACACCGAAAAAGTTCGCGCTGCCCGCTACGCCTTCGACGAATCGCAGTTGCGCCCCTACTACGAAATCAACCGAGTCTTGATCGACGGCGTGTTCTTCGCCGCCACCAAACTCTACGGCATCACGTTCAAAGAGCGCCACGATCTGCCCGTCTACGAAGCCACCGTGCGCACGTTTGACGTGTTCAACGCCGACGGCTCCGCCCTCGCGATTTTCTTTTTCGATCCCTACGCCCGCTCCAACAAAAACGGTGGCGCCTGGGCCAACTCCTACTCGTCGCAAAGCCATTTGCTCGGCACCCGCCCGGTCATCGGCAATCACCTCAACATTCCCCAGCCGCCCGCCGGCCAGCCCACGCTCCTCACGCACAGCGAGGTCAACACCGCCTTCCACGAATTCGGCCACGCCCTCCACGGCATGTTCTCCAACGTAAAATACCCGCGCTTCAGCGGCACGTCCGTCCCGCGCGACTTCGTGGAATTCCCCTCACAGGTGAACGAGATGTGGGCTACCTGGCCGGAGATTCTCCAAAATTACGCGAAGCATTATCAGACGGGCGCGCCGCT
>CAJAFD010000350.1 GCA_903938935.1 uncultured Opitutia bacterium | reverse complement strand
TCCACGATTTTTCGCTCAATGAGCGCCCGGAATAATTGCCAAGCACGCGCACGGAGCGCGGGTTTGCGAGCGGCTGGCTCATGCGAATCGGCAATGAGCCGCTGCAAGGCCCGACAACCATCACCGGCGCGACTGAGCATGAGCAGCAACATTCCGTGCGAAAGAGCGAAGCGCGAGGTGAGTCCCTCCGGCGGGGCCGTCTGCAGGCGTTCAAAAGTTTTGGCGTCCCAGCCGACCGCTCCCTCAGGGGCGCGAGCTTTGATCAATTTGCGTAGTTTCTGGGGATTGCCGGCTAGTTTTTCCTCGGCGCGTTTATTCTCGATCACATGCGCCGGCGCCTGCGCGATGACGTAACCGCGATCATCAAAACCGGCCCGACCTGCCCGACCCGCGATTTGACGAAAATCCCGCACCGCCAACACCGCGGCTTTTTTCCCGTCATATTTCCAGAGCTGAGTGAACAACACTGTGCGGATCGGCACGTTGATCCCAACTCCGAGCGTGTCGGTGCCACAGATCACTTTTAGCAGGCCTTTTTGCGCCAGCTGCTCCACCAAGATTTTATATTTGGGCAACAAGCCCGCGTGATGCACGCCCACGCCGTGCCGCAACCAGCGTTTCACTTCTTTGCCGTAGGGACTGTTAAACTTTACGCGCTCCAGCTCCGTCGCGATCGCAGACTTTTCGTCTTTTGAGCACACGTCGAGGCTCATCAAATCCTGCGCCGCTTCGGCCGCATCGCGTTGCGTGAAATGCACCAAATACACCGGCGCACGTTTTTGCATGAGCACTTCCGCCACCCGCTCAGTCAACGGCGTCTCCGAATACTCAAAGGATAAAGGCACTGGCCGCCGCTCGCTCCGCACGGTCAAACTCGCCGCACCCGTCACGCGCGTTAACTCGCGCTCGAAAAACTCCGTCGCCCCCAGTGTAGCCGACATTAACAAAAACCGTGCGCCCGTGAGCGTGAGCAAAGGCACCTGCCACGCCGTACCGCGTTCGACGTCGGAGTAATAATGGAACTCGTCCATGATCACCGCTTTCACCGCCGCGGCGCGCGGTCCACCACCGAGCGCGATATTCGACAAAATTTCCGCCGTGCAGCACAGCACCGGAGCGGCCACATTCACGCTCGCGTCGCCGGTCATCATACCGACGTTTTCCGGACCGAAATCGCGGCACAGCGATAGAAATTTTTCATTCACCAAAGCCTTAATCGGGCAGGTATATACCGAGCGCTCGCCCGCACAAAGCGCCTTGAAATGCAGAGCGGCGGCGACCAGCGATTTTCCCGAGCCGGTCGGGGTGGCGAGAATCACATTTTTGCCATCGAATAATTCCAAAATGGCTTCCTCTTGTTCCGGATAAAGCGTGAGTCCCTTCGCGGCGGCTACCGCGAGGAATTTGTCCATGACAGCATCCACGGTTGGCCGACCGGCCAACGGGGCCAGCGGAGGAATCGGCGACGTCATGACCGCACAACGCCGATTACGTGCACACAAGACAAGCCTTGCGCACTCACGGCGCGCCCAAGCGCTCCAGCGCGCACACTTCGACGCGATCGCCCTCAACCAGACGCCAGCGTACGTTCCACCCGGCCACGCTCATGCCGTAGAGACGCGCGGTGTCGTGTTGATAAGCGGGTTGATGGTTGTGCTGTAAAAGCTGCCGCACGAGCGCCAAAGTTGCCGCGCCGTTTTCCGGCGTCGTGTTGAGCACATGCAGCGAAAGCTCGGGTGGGATGATGACGTTTTCCGCCGCGCGGGCCGCCGGCGCCGCTTGCGCCCAATCCGCGCGCGCTTCGACAGGCGCTTCGCACCAAGGCAAGTACGGTTTGACGTCAAAAACGGGTGTCCCATCCACCGCATCAATGCCGGCAACGCGCAACATCAAGGTCGGCGATTTCTCAACGGCGATCAAACGCACCAAGCTCAGACCAAGGCCGTTGGGCCGATTCGGCGAGCGCGACGCGAAGACCCCGACGCGCTCATTACCGCCCAGCCGCGGCGGACGCACCGTCGCTGCGCCCGCCCAGGTGTCGTTATGAT
>CAJAFD010000349.1 GCA_903938935.1 uncultured Opitutia bacterium | reverse complement strand
TGATCCGCAAGGGCAATCCCGATCGGCTAGCGTGATTTAACCGAGCGTTTGTGGTCCTTCGTCCACAAGACGGATGGAATCCAGTCGCAACCGAGCCTCGGCGATGGCCGCGCCGGTGCGCACCATTTGTTCGCGCGAACCCGCGATCTCCTCGGGCCGCACATGATCGTTGAGTCGTTGCAAATCGATCAGTCGTTGCAACTCAGCGCCCAACGCGGCCGCCGCCCGCTCGCCGGCCGCTGACTTCAAAGCGAGCGCGAGTGACTCTGCCCGCTCGGTCGCGGAGGCGAGCATCGTCTTGAGCAGCGCCGCATTAAAGCCCGGGCGCTCGAGAAACCGTTGTAACGTCGCATCGACAAAATCCTCCGCGAGCGCCGCCGCCGGTCGCGTCGCGGTGAGATCATTGCCGCGCAGATCCACCACGACGCGGACCGGTGTGGGCGCGAGAAATTGATCCACGTGCCAGCGCGAGTCGGCGACGGTCTCGAGGAGAAAAACAACCTCCAGCAACAAATTCGGCTTCGGCGAACGCATCCAGCCAAAGGCCGAAGTACCCGTCTTGGAATCGATCAGTAAGTCAATCGCGTCCTGTACGAGCGCGTGATCGGGCGACAGAAAACGAATATCTTCGCGCACAATGGCGCGCGCACGGCTGAAGGTGGCTAACATGCCGTCACGCGGGATGGAGGGAAAGCCCTCGATGTAAGCGTGGCTCGGATCGAGAAACACATCGCCTTCCTCGTGCTCTTTGATCCGCACGCCAAAATAATCGAGCAACTCGACGAGGAAATTACGCAACAAAGGATCTGCATCCACCGCACGTACGCCTGCGATCACCTGCTCGGCCACCGCGGGATTAAAGGAATTGAGTTCCAGCAAACGGTCCCGGCCTTTCTGCATTTTCAGACTCAACGCTTTTCGGAATGCCGTAGTTTCCGCGATGAAGGCGTCGAGTTGCTCACGTCCAGCCTTGCCGCCTTCACCGTAAGTGCGCGCGAGCACGAGCAGTCGCTCTTTAAACACTTCCTGATAATCGTTACCGCCGTGGATCGGCGTCTCAAACGCGTCCAGCCCGCGGTGATACCACTCGACCACACATTCCTCACCACTACCCGCGACGTACGGGACGTGGATACGGATCGTCTGCGTCTGCCCGATACGATCCAGCCGACCGATCCGTTGCTCCAAAAGCCCAGGGTTCAATGGCAGGTCAAATAGCACGAGATGATGCGCAAATTGAAAGTTACGCCCCTCGCTCCCAATTTCGGAGCAGATGAGCAACTGGGCCCCGTCTGGCTCGGCAAACCACGCGGCGTTGCGGTCGCGCTGCACCAGCGGAAGTCCCTCGTGAAACAGCCCGACCTTCACGTTGAGCTTGTCCTGCAACGCGGTTTCGAGCGCGACGACTTTGCGCTGAGATTTACAGATCAGAAGAATTTTTTCCGCGCTGTGCGCCTTCAAAAAATCTACGAGCCAGTCGAGCCGCGGGTCCTCTTTGAAAGCGTAACGAATACCGCCGTCAGCGCCCGTATCCTCCGCAATCAACTCCCGCGCGATCCGAGCGAGATACGTGAGATTATTTTCCACCATAAGGGGCGCCGGACAAAATTTACGCCGCGGAAATCCCGTCATCGCGGCACGCGTATTGCGAAACACCACACGGCCCGTGCCGTGCTGATCGAGCAAGGTCTTCAACAACGCCTCGCGCGCGCCGGCCCGGCCCTGGCTGAGCGCATCGAGGTGCTCGTCGAGTCGTTCTGGGTCGCGGTTAAAAATTTTCCGCAACGTGGAAATATCTTTCGGTTTAAGCGGTTGCTGTTCGACGATTTTTTCCGCGATTCCGGCCACGGCGCCAAAGCCTTCGGATTCCGCGCGAAACGCCTCGAAATCGTCGTAGCGATTGGGATCGAGCAAGCGGAGTCGCGCAAAGTGCCCCGCCAGCCCAAGCTGCGTCGGCGTCGCTGTGAGCAGGAGCAATCCAGCGACGCAGCGCGCCAGTTGCTCGACGAGCGCATACTCGGGACTCACCGCATCAGGCGCCCAAGCGAGATGATGCGCCTCATCGACGACCACAATATCCCAGCCGGCCGTGACGGCTTGTTCGCGCCGTGTTTCATTGCCCGCGAGAAACGGCACCGCCGCCAACGCGAGTTGCGCCGCGAGAAACGGATTTTTTCCCGGATCACTACCTTCGCAAGCGAGGCAGCGCGCCTCGTCGTAAATACTGAACCACAGATTAAAGCGCCGCAGGAGCTCGACGAACCACTGATGCGTCAGCGCCTCCGGCACAAGGATGAGCACGCGACGCGCTTTCCCGACCGCGAGCAAGCGCTGCAAAATCAGACACGCCTCGATTGTTTTACCCAAGCCGACTTCATCCGCCAGCAACACCCGCGGAATTTGCCGCGAAGCGACTTCACGCAAAATATAAAACTGGTGCGGAATCAGCTCCAAGCGCCCGCCCAAAAATCCGCGGACTTCAGACTGGCGAAATTTGGCCTGAGCCAGCAGCGCACGATACCGCAGATCAAAAACCTCCCCTGGATCCACCTGCCCGGCCAACAAACGTTCCTGCGGTAAACTCACGCTCGTGACATCGGAAATCGCATCTTCCCGCACGCGTAAACCGCCGGGCCCGACATACACGAGCAAGCCTGCCGCTTCCTCGACCGCCTCGATGACAAACGGTTCACCCGTGCGGGTCGCGACCGTTTCCCCGGCGCGAAATTCCACGCGTTTGAGCACCGCCGTACCGAGTGCATACAGACGTTTTTCTCCCGTGGCCGGAAATTCGATTCCAATTCGACGCGCGGGCGCATCCACGGTCGCGACCAAGCCGAGCCCGAGCTCAGGCTCGCGCTCACTGAGGCAACGTTGACCAACCATTCCAGGCGACATCACGCGATCAGTTGCCGGCGGGCTGCTTCGTCGCGTAGTACGGCACGAGTTGCTTCAAATGACCTTGCACGATCATCGCCACAGAAGACGCCGATGGCGTGCCCTTGTGCAGCTCGAAAATCGCCACCATGAGCGCTAACTCGATATCAACTTTTTTAGGGCTCACGGCCTTCATTTCAGCCAAGAGCTCGAGTGCTTTTTTCTCCGCGCGCTTGTAATCGTTAAAGTTTTCCTCGTTGGGCGTAGCCATCGCGCAAAGGGGCCGCACGTGCCCGCCAGTCGTCAAGCATCCAGTGCGGCCGCAGGGCGTGAGGGGACGTCACCCACGCGCGCAGACTCAATCGCGGTTGCGGGGGTGAAATTTAGCGTGCTGATCCAACAATCGCTGTGGCTCGACGGCCGTATAAATCTGAGTCGTAGCAATGCTGGCGTGTCCGAGCATTTCCTGGATCGCACGCAGATCGGCCCCACCGCTGAGCAAGTGGGTCGCAAACGAGTGCCGGAGCAGATGCGGTTTTACGTTTTGCGAGATGCCCGCGCGGCGGGCGTGTTTTTTAACGATGTACCACAAGGTAATCCGCGAGAGCGCGCCGCCACGGTTGCTCAAAAATAATTGGCTTCCCGTGCGCGGCTTCACGAAATGCGGACGACCCGCGCTGAGATATGAGGCAATCGCCGCGCAGGCCCGACCGCCAATAGGAACGACGCGTTCCTTGGAGCCTTTGCCAAACACGCGGAGAAAACCCTGCTCGAGATCAATCTGCTGGAGCATGAGCCCACCAAGTTCGGTCACGCGCAGCCCGCTCGAATAAAAAAGCTCCAACAACGCTCGGTCGCGCAGCGCCGCCGGATCGCCTGCGCCCGGCGCAGCGAGCAAGCGTGAGACCTCGTCAACCGAAAGGGTGCCCGGTAATCGTCGCCCCAACTTCGGCCCTGCGAGCAACGCAGTGAAATCATCGACGCGAAGTTTCTCCCGCACGAGATAGCGGGCGAATACCCGCAGAGCCGTCAGTTTGCGAGCGAGGCTGGCGACCGCGAAATCCGCGCGGGAGAGCGAGTGCAACCACTCGCTGGCTTGCGCGGGCGACGCCGTGCGCCAATCCGCCACCTCCTGCCGCGCGAGCCACGTGGCAGCTTGATCAAGGTCACGTTGATAATTTTCCCGCGTGTGCCGAGACAGCCCGCGCTCAAGATCAAGAAACGCGATGAAGCCGTCGATATCGCCCGCAAAGGCCGCGGGGGCGCGACTGAGCGCCAAAGTGCGAGAAGGAATCGAGCGACGGGCCATGCCGACAACAGTGCGTTGAAGTCCCGGCGTTACCGCAAGTCAAAGCCAGCGGCCGCATTGGGGTCTGGGCACAAAAAAACCAAAGCCGGTGAGCTTTGGTTAAAAATAGGCGCGAGAGGCGCTCAGTAACGCCGGCGCATCGGCGCGCGCGGCAAGGGGTTGGCTTCCTTCATGCGGAAGGTGATGCGCGCCTTCTCCAGATCGTAGGGGCTCATCTCCATCTTCACATTATCGCCGGCTGCGATCTTGATAAAATTTTTGCGGAGCTTGCCCGAGATGTGCGCGAGGACCACGTGGCCGTTGGCCAGCTGCACTTTAAACATCGTGCCGGGCAGCACGACCATCACTTTGCCCTCAACTTCGATCGCGTCGTTGTCAGCCATGGTTAACGCGGGTTTGAAGAGAACAGGTGAGCATCATGGATCGGTGTGGTGGTGAGGACGTAAAGCACACTTGTAAGCGGGAGTTTACCGGGCTTAGTCAAGGTTTTCCTCTGAAGCGCACCCATGGTCTCACCCGCATCCACGCCGCCCGCCTGCCCGTTCGAGAAACGTTTCCCGTCGCAACTGGTGCGCGACGACACGTTTTTCATGAGCCTCGCCTACAATCAGGCGATCGATGCTTGGCGCCAAGACGAAGTGCCGATCGGCGCGGTGATCGCGGTCGGCGGCGAGATCATCGCCGCAGCCCACAACACCGTCGAAAGCGCCCAAGATCCGACCGCCCACGCCGAGATGCTCGCGATCACTCAAGCCGCCTCGAAACTGGGCAACTGGCGCCTCGAAGGCGCGACGCTCTACGTCACCAAGGAACCTTGCCCGATGTGCTCCGGCGCGCTGCTCATGTCCCGCGTGCAACGCGTGTGCTACGCGGTACCCGATCCTAAGATGGGCTGTCTCGGTGGTGCCACCAACCTCAACGATCTTCCCCGCGTCAACCACCACGTCGAACTCACCGCCGGTGGCGTCCTCGAGCCCGAGTGCCGCGAGCTCTTGCAGGCATTTTTTAAAGCCAAACGCGTGGCCGAACCCGCAGGGGAAAGTTGACGCGCTCCTTCACCAGTGCATCTGTTGGCCGTTCGCATTTTTCCATAAACTCAGAAAATCAAACCACCCATCATCATGGCCTACTCGCTCCCCGCCCTGCTCTTCGCTCTCGACGCCCTCGTGCCGCACATTGATGCGAAGACGATGGAAATCCATCACGGCAAACACCACCAAGCCTACATCACCAACGCCAACAACCTCCTCAAAGACCATGCCGACCTCGCGGCGCTCGACGTCGATGTCTTGATCGCTGATCTCAGCAAAGTCCCCGAAGGCATCCGCGCCGGCGTGCGCAACAATGCCGGCGGCCACAGCAACCACTCGTTTTTCTGGACGATCCTCGGCCCCGGCAAGGGCGGCGCGCCTAAAGGTAAACTCGCCGCGGCCATCGACGCCGAGCTCGGCGGCTTCGCCAAATTCAAAGACGACTTCGCCAAAGCCGGCGCCACGCGCTTCGGCTCCGGTTGGGCTTGGCTCTACGTCACCGCCGACAAGAAACTCGCGGTCGGCTCCACCGCCAATCAAGACAGCCCGCTCATGGGCAAAGCTGTCGCCGGCATTGAGGGCAAACCCGTCCTCGCCCTCGACGTCTGGGAGCACGCATATTATCTAAACTACCAAAACCGCCGCCCCGATTACATCGCTGCGTTCTGGAACGTCGTCGATTGGGACGCCGCTGAAGCTTACTACGTCGCCGCGACGAAGTGAGTTTGGTTTTTCTTGGTTAAATAAAAGCCGCGCTGAAAAGCGCGGCTTTTTGCTGTCCGGAAAAATCCGGCTAATGCGAGAACAGGTTGGCCCGAGTTACGGAGCCCAGACATTGGCCTGCAACGTGGAACCTAAACTCTTCGGGCTGATCGGCGTGCTCTTGCCGGTCTCGGTATCGAGAATGCTAATCACGCTCGTGGTCGAGGTACGCGCGGTGTACACCACGTGGCGCCCATCAGGCAACCAGCTCGGTTCTACGCCGTCGAACGGCGCTTTGGAAACCTGCTCGCTCGCGCGTTTCGAAAAATCATAGACCGCGATCTGGAAATTGCGGCCCACTCGAATGGTGAACGCGATCTTGTTAGGGTTGGTGCGGCTCCAATCTGGCTCGGCGCAATAACCACTGATGCCCGAGGTGAGACGCGTCGGGGCG
>CAJAFD010000348.1 GCA_903938935.1 uncultured Opitutia bacterium | reverse complement strand
GAGTTTGAACGGGGCCGCCGCGAAGGCGCGCGTCAGGCCGACACGGGCGTGGACCGTCGTTTCGTGGAATTTCGTTCCGAAGTGAGCGCGGTGCAGAATGGAATTTTTTCTCGTCTCGGTGAGGCGGAGAAAATGATCGCTGATCAAATCCGCGTGGTCTTGCCCGATCTCGCGGTCGAAGTCGCCAAGCGCGTCCTCGCGGGTTTTACGCCGCCGCCTGAAGTGGTCGCGCAACTGTGTCAGGAGGCTCTTAGCGCGCTGTTTCCCGAAGTGCAGAATCTCGAGTTGGTCGTCGGTGAACGTGATCATGAGATCATCGCCAGTTTGGTGCCGGAGTGGAAAGTGACGTATCCCGGTATCTCGGTGACGATCGATCCGGCGTTTGCTTCGGGTGAATGTCAGGTGCGCAGTCGTTTCGGCGTGATTGATGCGCGCCACGGGGCGAAGGTGGAAGCCTTGCGGCGGGAGCTCTCGCGTAAATGAACCCCGGTGTGGCAGACATCGTTTCTTTGGTGCGTGGTCAGGTGCAGCAGGCGCCGACGTTTAGCCGTCACGGTCGCGTGGCTTCAATTTCGGGTCTCATCGTGGAATCTGAGGGGCCTAATGTCGGCCTCGGCGAACTCTGCGGGTTGCGCAGTCAGCGGAATGCGTTCGAAGTTTTGGCCGAAGTGGTGGGATTTCGGGCGGAGAAAATTTTGTTAATGGCGTTGGGCGATGTCGGCGGGTTGCACGTCGGCTGTGAAACGGTCGCGATGGATTCGCTCTCGTTGCCCGTGGCCAATGATCTCTTGTTGGGCCGCGTGCTCGATGCGCTCGGTCGGCCGATGGATGAAGGGGCGACGTTGTCGCGTCAGCGTCAGGCTTGGGCCGCGCAGACCCCGCCGCCGCATCCTTTACGCCGGCAGCGCATATCGGAACCTTTTTTAACCGGCGTGAAGGCAATCGATGCGTTTACGCCGCTGGGCCGCGGACAGCGCATGGGTATTTTCGCCGGTTCCGGCGTCGGTAAATCGACGTTGCTCGGGATGATCGCGCGCGGTTCTTCGGCGGATGTCGTTGTGATCGGGCTGGTGGGCGAGCGTGGTCGTGAAGTGCGTGAATTTATTGAGCGTGATCTCGGCCCCGATGGTTTGAAAAAATCGGTCGTCGTCGTTGCAACTTCGGATGCGCCGGCGCCGATGCGTCTGCGCGCGGCGTTTACGGCGACAGCGTTGGCGGAGAGTTACCGCGATCAGGGTCGCAATGTTTTATTGTTAATGGATTCCGTGACGCGTTTCGCGATGGCGCAGCGTGAGATCGGGCTCGCGGTCGGCGAGCCGCCGGCGACGCGTGGTTATACGCCCTCGGTGTTTGCGTTGCTACCGCGTTTGCTCGAGCGATCGGGCGCGGGTGAAACTGGTGCGATCACGGCGTTGTACACGGTCTTAGTCGAAGGCGACGACATGAACGAGCCGGTGGCCGATACGGTGCGTGGTATTTTGGATGGGCACTTGGTGTTGTCGCGAGCGTTGGCGCACGCGAATCACTATCCGGCCATCGACATTTTGGAAAGTATCAGCCGCTTGGGGCGCGAAGTCGCGCCGGCCGCGGTGTTGCAATGCTCGGCCGCGGCGCGGGAACATGTGGCGCTTTATCGGCGCAACGAAGATTTGATTAACATCGGCGCGTACAACAAAGGCTCCAATCCCGCGCTCGACCACGCGATCCGCGTGCACGGGCCGTTACAGACTTACCTGCGCCAGAGCATCGATGAAGTGGTTTCGAGCGAGGCGATGGCGGCCGGATTGAAGGGGGCGCTCGCATGAAGCGTTTTCGTTTCAGACTGCAGAGTTTGCTGCTCTTGCGCGAATTGCGTGAGACGCAGGCGGCGACGGTGCTGGCGCAAAAACTCGAGCAACAGCGGCGCCTGGAGCAAGAGTTGGCGCAAGCGCAGGCTCGTTCCGAGGCGGCGCGGGCGAACTTACTCCAAGCTGAAGGGAAGCGCTTCGCGCCCCAGGATCACTCTGCGGCTTTGGCTGATTTTGATCGCACGGTCGCGCAGGAGCGCAGTGCGGAAAAGGCGGTACTCGCCCACACCAAGATTTTGGAGCAAGCCCGACTCGCTTGGGCTGAAGCCGGTAAAGAACTCAAGGCCGTCAATAATCTCCGGGGCCGGGCCGAAGATCGTCATTTCCAAGAAGCGGCTCGCCGCGAGCAGGCGGAGATGGATGAAGCCGCCAGTCGGATCGCCGGTGCCTCCTATTCTCTTCTGTCATGAAACTGCTTACCTCCCCTTTATTAATTATTCTGGTGGCGACGTTATTGGGCGTCGGACTTTCCAGTTACATCGTCCTCAAGCGTATTCCCGAATATGCGGCGATGGCCGCGGCGATGCGGCCGAAGCCCAAGGTCATTCCCTCGCACTTGCCGGATCGTCCACCCCCAGTGGACGTCACGAGCAAAGCTGTTAGCGAATTGAAATTGGCCAAAGATCAATTGGCGGTGCGCGAGGCGGCACTCATCGAACAACAAAAGCGCATGGAATCCGAGCGGCTCGAGCTCGAACGCACACGTTCCGACATCGATTTGATGCGCAAACAAGTCGAAAGCTATTTGACCGAGGCCAAAGGCTTAAACGTCAAAGCCCGCGCGGAAGACGCTGTGAGTGAAATGAAGAATCTGAAAACGCTCGTGCAAACCTACTCGGCGATGTCGCCCAAATCTACGGTCGCGATCATGCT
>CAJAFD010000347.1 GCA_903938935.1 uncultured Opitutia bacterium | reverse complement strand
GTCGGCGCCGCCAAATGGTGGGGCGGCGAACCGATCTGGACGACCGCCGTCCGCCAAGGCCGCGCGAGCGCCAGTTATTTCTGGGTCGGCTCCGAGGCCGAAAATCATGGCGTGCGTCCCACTTTTTGGAAAAAATACGATTACTCCGTCCCGTTTAAAAAACGCCTCGAAGAACTCGTCGGCTGGCTCACACTCCCCGCCGAAAAACGCCCCGCCGTGGTCACCTTCTATTTCGAAGAAACCAATGCCGCCGGCCACAAATACGGCCCCGAATCTCCCGAACTCGCCGCCGCCGTTCGCCTTCTCGACACACAGGTCGGCGTCCTCCGCACGCGCTTGGCCGAAGCCGGCGTCACGCCGAATTTTGTGATCGTTTCCGACCACGGCATGACGCCCGTCAGCGCCGATAAAGTCATGCTCCTCGACGATTACATCGACCTCGCCACCGTGCAGGTGGATTTCGATGGCTCGGCCGTCGGTCTGCACCCGCACGACGGTGATGCCGCCGCGCTCGTCCGCCGGCTCGCCGCGCTCCCGCACGCCCGCGCCTACCTCGCCGCCGATCTGCCGCCGTCGTTGCACCTGAAGGACAACCCGCGCATCCCGCCCGTCTGGATCGTGCCCGAACTCGGCTGGCAGGTGGAGCGCCGCCTGCGCTTCGAGCGCATCCGCCTCGCCTTCCTCAAAGGCGATCACGGCTACGACCCCGCCCACGCGGCGATGCGCGGCATCTTTATCGCCAGCGGCCCATCCTTCAAAGCCGGCGTCGTCGTCGAGCCCGTGGAAAACATTCACATCTATAACCTCCTCTGCGCCGCCCTTAAATTGCAGCCCGCGCCCAACGACGGCGACGACCGCCTCGTCCGCGCCGCCCTCAAGTAGATCGGCCGCTCGTAGTTCCCGGCCGACCAGCGCTGCCGGCCACAACGCTTGAATCTACGCAGCTTCGATTTTGAAACTTTTGGGGCATCCACGCGTTCTTAAGGCCTCTAAACCATGAACCGCTCCATCATGAAATTCACTCACCGCCTTCCCTTGTCCGCCGCTCGCGCGGTCGGCGCATGCGCCCGTGGCCTTGTCGTTCCAGCTTAAAATTTTCACCCACCCTTCTCATCATGAATTCCTTCCAACAACCTCCCCCGCTCGCCACCGCCATGCACGTGATCGATTACAAGATCCATGGCGATGACATGCAGTTCGTCGAAATCGAGCTTGATCCAGCCGAAGCCGTCGTCGCCGAAGCTGGCGGCATGATGTTCATGGACGACGGCATCGCCATGGAGACGATTTTCGGTGACGGCTCTGCGCAGAACCGCGGCTTCCTGGGCTCGCTCCTCGGTGCCGGCAAACGACTCCTGACGGGCGAGTCGCTCTTCATGACCGTGTTTCATAACCAAGGCACCGGCAAACGCCGCGTCGCCTTCGGCGCGCCTTACCCAGGCAAAATCCTGCCCATCTCGCTCGCCGAGATCGGCGGCGAACTCATCGCCCAAAAGGACTCGTTTCTCTGCGCGGCCAAGGGCGTATCGATCAGCATCGCCTTCCAGCGGAAACTCGGGGCCGGTCTCTTCGGCGGCGAGGGTTTTATCATGCAGCGCCTCCAGGGCGATGGCTGGGCCTTCATCCACGCCGGCGGCACCCTCTACGAGCGCACCCTCGCCCCGGGAGAAATCCTGCGCGTCGACACCGGCTGTATCGTCGCCTTTCAACCTACCATCGACTACGACATCCAGTTGGTTGGCGGCATCAAAACCGCCTTCTTCGGCGGCGAGGGCCTCTTCTTCGCCACCTTGCGCGGGCCAGGCAAAGTTTGGCTCCAGTCGTTGCCCTTCGCCCGGCTGGCCGGCCGCATCGTCGCCGCCGCCCCGCAAACGGGCCGCGGTGGCCGTGAAGAGGGCTCCGTCCTCGGCGGACTCGGCCGCATGCTCGACGGCGATAACCGCTGAGCGCCGCCGCCGGGTTTATGACAAACTCCGGCTAAAAAAATCCTCGACCCCGGCGCGGCGTTGGGCACGTTGGACGACGCATCAGGAATGAACTGACCCTCAAAAGTCAGTTCCGCCAACCGGGCCGGGAGCGGCCACGGTGGATCGAGCGCAAGCTCGGATGTGCGTCTCCCGCAAGGGCGACGAACCAAGCACGCTCCCGAAGACGAAACCGATCTGATGCCTCAGATCGGTTTTTTGTTTTCCACCCCTGCTGCGCGATCCTCCTCAACCAAGAAATCACGCAACATGATCACGTTCAACTCCATCCCCGGCCTGCGCCGCCCCGCGGCCAATCCTAACCACCACCTGTGGAATAACCACGGCACGTGGTTTTTGCACTACACGGTGCACCCCACGCCGTTCACTAAAGACCGCATCCGGCGGACCTTGGGCACCAAAGACCTCGCCGAAGCCCGCCAACGCCGCGACCGCTTTTTTGCGCAACTCGCCCGCTCGGCCCCGGCCGCCTCCTGCTGTGACCGTCGCGATCAAGTCGCCGCATGAACTCCCCGGTGCCCGTGATTCACTTCGCGCGGGTCGTCGGCCCGGTCGCGACGCAGCTCGGCGGTGAGGCCGGCGAAATCGTGGCGCGCGTGTGGCTGGGCGAATGTCCGGCCTCCACCACCGCCGCAACCGGCGCTGCCGGCGCGATCGTGCGCACGGCGGCCGGCTGGCATTACGTCGCGCCGCTGCTGGCTGGCGTGGCCGCAGCGGCCGGTGCGCCTGACGCGGCCGGTGTAAGCGCCACGACGCCGTTGCGCAGCACGCAGTCGCGCGCCGATCTCGAGCGCCAGATTGTGCGGTTCTACCGCGGCGAGGCGGCGGATGAGGGCGGGCCTTGGGCGGTCGCGAGTTAAACGCGGCGCGCTCAGACGCTCGCGAGCACGCGGGCGAGGAAATCGCGGTTGGCTTTGGCGTTAGCCGTGGTCTCGGCGGCGGTCGCGCCGATCTTGCAGCATTCGACCATCACGGGACCGTTGAAACCGCCCGCCTTCAGGCCTTGGAACACGGCGGCGAAGTCGACCTGACCGGCGCCAAATTGGATCATCACGTCGGGCTTGCGCTTGCCGGCGGCGTCGACGGCGACCGAGCAATCTTTCGCGCAGAAACCGGTGACGTGTTGGACGATGGGTTTCAGTTCTTCGACCGGGTCTTTGCCGGTGTAGTAGATGATGTTGCCGGCGTCGTACCAGATTTTGAAATTCTTGTGCCCGACGGTCTTGATCGCGCTTAGGATTTCCGACGAGGCGCCGCTGCCGCCGCCGTGGGGTTTCATGACGAGCTTGATGCCGCGCTCCGCCGCGAAGGCCGCCGCGTCGGCCATGATTTTGAAATACTTTTCGTAGCGCTCGGGTTTGTCCTCGCCGAATGTGAGGGCGAATTCGACGCCCACGGTGTGGCCGTTTTCGATCTGCTTGCGGGTGTCGGCGATGGCCGCGGGGAGCTCGAGCGCGGTGTTCACGCGGAGGGCGGTCATGTTAACCTTGAGGCCGCGGGCGGCGATTTTCTGTTTGAGCGCGGCGAGGTATTCTGGGGTGGCGCTGGAGCCGGTAAACGGGTCGTCCTTGGTGGGCGTGAGCAAGCCGGTGTGGGTGTAGCCCGCGGCTTTGATGGCATCGAGCGTCTCGTCGTAAGACCACTTGGTCCACGGGCGATTGAAACAACCGACCGGCCAAGCGGGGCCGGCGGCAGCGGCGAAGAGGTGGCGCGGCAGGAGCGCGGCGGCAGCGACGGCGGAAGAAGCGGTGAGGAAATGACGGCGGGAGAGCGAGTTCATGGGGCGGAAGGGTGAGACAGGGTGAAACGAGGGGCTTGAAAGAAACCGACGGCATTTATCCGACGCCGATTTTCACGGCCTGGGCAATCTCAGTTTGAGTTTATTGGCGCGAGGGCGGGTCAAGATCGGGTAAAAAACCTGCGGCTCGGCCGGAGTTGGGTCGGAGCCAGGGCCCGGTACTATGGACAGATTTTTATGACACCACGTAATTGCATTAAGGCTATTGCCTGTAAGAAATTTTTATGCAGGCTCGTGGGAATCAACCAACTGATCATCAACTAACAAAACACGTACAGACCCTTTTTTATTACCTCTGCTCAATAATCTGAATAGGAAAGTCGAAGAGTTTTCATCAAAAATAATATTTTTTTGTTGAGC